>NZ_JBFULS010000005.1:0-166546 GCF_054049775.1 Methylobacterium sp. P5_C11
CCGAGGAGCCGTTCCCAGACGCCAGCACGGGACCAGCGGATGAAGATCTGTGCGGCCCGCCACCAAGGACCAAGATCCTCCGGAATGGCCCGCCATTTCGCCCCGTTCTGATGCCGCCAGAGAATGGCCGAGAGTGTGCGTTGCAGGTCCTGCGGTGGCGTCTTGGCCTTCGGACGGCACGCCTCGACCAGCGGCTCCAGCTCAGACCATTGCGCGTCGCTCAGCATCATCCCTCCTGCCTTGGAGAGASGAAAACGCAAGCCCCGCCAGTCCGTTCAGGCGACGACAGGCCCTAGGAAGAACGCGATCTCCTTGTCGGTGAATTGGCGCTTCGCGCCGAAGAAGCGGCGGTAGAGCGACTGAGCACTTGTATGTTCGACGGCACTCAGCAGCCTTTCCCGATCATCCGGCCGGAGCGCGCGAATTTCCAATGGCCAGCCGTCAGGCATACGTTCGACCGCCGCGTAGTGCGAAAGATCATCCATGCGTGGTCTGCCGAACTAAAACGAAATAAATAGAACGCGTCGTTGATTTCGTCTACCCACAGCTAATGAAATTTGAGGCGCTCAATCACGTGCAGCTCTATCGCGCCGAGTTGCGCTGAGCTCATAGGCGCAGCTTATCAAGCTAGTCTTTCAGATGCGCCTGACACAAAAGCTTATACGCGCTAAGCATTGTCTCTTCCGATCAAGCGGCATCTTTGTTAGGATCCTATAAGGACCACACAACACACTCGCCTCGCCGGGCGCGCGACGGCTGTCCGCTGCTTCAGCGGCATTAACAAGTTGTTCTGAAGCGCCATACTCGGCAGTCGAATAAGCGTCCGCTCATTCCGGCAGGATAGCCGCCAGGGCAGAGGCGACGAGGCCGCAGACTGGCGCTGGCGAACGTGCAGTTGGTGACGGTGTCGGCGCACCTTCGCAATGGCGGCGAACTGTGAGCCGGCGTGACAACTCAGGGCTGCCTGCTGTTGAGGTACACGTGGGCCTGTACGCAACCTGCTTGATAACAGACGTAGGCACCTGCTTCTGTCCACATCCAACACGGCCGCTTCGGCGGGTTGCTCAGAGCCGTCTCTTTGTCGAGAGACCACTTGGCCACGTAGGCCGGAGTGCATTCCCGCGTCGGTATGGCTCCGCTTTGATCCGCCGCCGCTACTGAGCCAACGGCAAAGAGCAACGCAGAGGCAGTCAGGGTGCACCTCATCCCGTCAAGATAGCCGCCGGTGCGCGGGTGTCGAGGCTGCGCAGCTTTGAATGGCCTCCGACCGCAAAGCGCTCCGGTCGAAAATTCATGGCATCCCAGGAAGAACAGTATTGCGAGCAATCGGAAACGATGTATTTTGTTGTTTCCGTGCCGAACAGGTGCTACTCGTCCCTTCTTGGCGGTCGAAACCATGCTAACGCTGGCTGTTCCGTAACAGAGCAATGGAAACCGCTACGCCGAGCGACGGTGCATTGCCGTGGCCAATGCGAACTGGTTCCGCAAGCCGGCATGCCGCCCGGCGCGGCACTCGCTTCGAGGCGCTGGAGCCGCTGCGCCAGGGGGTGCGCCGTCACTTCGGGGCCGTCGCCATGGACGTGGCGCGCGGGCTGAGCGTCCGGCACGATCACGGCGGTTGCTACATGGCGCACAATTTCCAGACTGAGCTCGCCTTCTTGGGGGTGGCGAGCTCGCCCGCTTTCGTGCGAGCGCCGGAAGGCAACGGCTGCGCTGAGCGCTTCATCCGCACGCTGAAGGAGAACCTGCTCTGGGTGCAGAGCTTCGACACCCTGGAAGCCTTGCGCCACGCGCTCCTGGCCTTCCGGGAGACCTACAACACCAATTGGCTTATCCAGCGGCTCGGCTTCCGGTCGCCCGCCACTGTGCGCAAGGAGCGACTTTCACCCGCGGCTCTCGCCGCGTAGGCTCCTTCCCAGTGTCTCACAAACCGAGGGCGCTACACCGAGACCGAGCGCGCCAGGACGGCACTTGATCGGGACCTATCCTGAAAGGTCAGGGCATCCTACCCGAACATCGGAGTGTGAAAAGCATTCAGTGATCAGCGAATAGGTCTGCGGCGCTACAGCAGGGCCGCCAGCCACTTCAGAACCAGGAATTCTACGAAGGCGCCTAAGAGCGCGGCGCTGAAGCTGAGCACTTCAGAGGCTGGCTCAGCGCTCGAGCGCATATTTAGCCCAATCAGGGTACCAAATGTCGTGCAGATCCGCGCGTTTGTATCGATCCAGGTGCCGCAGGTTCGGCACCTCGAGAACAGCATGAGTCGCTCAGCAGCCCCTGCAGATGCTGTCGATCGTCCTCTTCGTCCGCGCGTCCATCGCCTTTTGTCGCGCGTCGAGCTCCTTTTGCATCGTGCCCCGAGCCCGTTCCTTCTCAGCTGCTTCAGCCATCCCGTCCGTGCTGGCGGGATTAGCCGGATCGCTGCCCTGCTGCACCGTGGAGGGAGTCGGCTGCCTACGCGCGGGGGCTGCAAGCGCCGGGGTGGCTAGTAACACGAGAGCGACAGCAAATCGGATCATGGAGGTGTCCTCCACTGCGGAAGGCCGACGATACCACGCCCGACGGCTGAAAACTCAGCGGTCCCCGATATCAGGGTGGGGTTTCTGCAGGTTTGATCTCCCTAACGTACAACAAGTCTCGCTTGAAAACGAAACGTCCGACTAACCACATTTCTGGAAGCAGCTCTATCCAATAAACGCATCGTCACCGACGACGCGATCATTCTGTCGCACAGTCAGTGAGCCGGCGTCGGCTCACGGCATCATTTTCTCCGACTGCCCGACAGAGATTTGAATCTGATTCTGGCTGCGCCGGCCTAGATCTGCCCAAGTGAGCCGAGGACAGGACGCAGTTCACCCGAGGGGCCGTCCTATCCGATCGAGCGGCGCGCGCGGGAACTGTCAGGATGGAGCGCCGGCACACCCGGAGCACGACGATGCACGATGCCGAGCAGCTTATCCTGACCGCCAAGCCCGACGAGGGTTCACTCGACGCCGGGGCCGCTAAGAAGTTCAAGCGGAAGGGGTACGAGCGGGAGATGCACAAACTTTGAGTGCAGCTCTGCCATTTGCAGGATGGGGTCGAGCGGACCGGCACCCGCATCATCGTTGTGTGCGAAGGACGCGATGCCGCCAGCAAGGGCGGCACGATCAAGGCCCTCACCGAGCGGGTCAGTCCCCGCGTGTTCCGCGTCGTCGCGCTGCCGGCACCATCGGACCGGCAGAAGACCCAGATGTTCATCCAGCCTACATCGAGCATCTCCCAGCGGCCGGCGACATCTCGAACCTGCGTTGGTACGTCCGTCTCGGCCGGCGGGACGATGACGATGATCCGCCGCCCTGTCCGGCTGTGGTAATGCCGCGACCGAAAACACCGCCGAGCGCCGCCGCGCTCGCCGTCTGCGCCTGATCCGTCTCGAACTCGGACAAGGGCTGGCCTTTGTGGCCGGCCCCTATCATCTGTAGCAATCCTACGAAGGTCAGCTCACTCGGCAGCTGCTGGCCTCACCTTTCTCGGCTTGCGGGCCTTCCCGCTTCGCAGCGGGTTCAGCAGCCTTCTTCCGGCCGCGGGTCTTCGGGGCTTCAGCGATGGTCTCAGCGACGGCAGCCGCCTTCGGAGCGGCCTTCCGGCGCTGCTGGCCAAGACCGGCGCTTTTAGCCAACGCAGAGCGCTGAGCCGAGTAGCTCGCGGCCGTCGAAGGGTAGTCCTGGGGGAGGCCGTAGCGCGCCCAGTACTCCTCGATCGTCATGCCGTTCCTGCCCAAGTGCCGCTTCAGGGTCTTGTATGGCTTACCGTCGATGAAGCTGATCAGCGCGTCCGGCGCGATCGACTTCCGGATCTGCACGGGCGTGAGCTTCTCGGCCGACGGTGCTTCGGATGCGCCGACTTGGCCGAGGCTGGACAGTGCCGTGTAGACGCCGGAAATCAAGGCCGGAAGTTCCGTAATCGGAACGCTATTGTTCGATACGTAGGCGGCGACGATATCGGCGGTCAATTCCGTGTGATCATATTGCGGGCTTTCTATGTTGTCATTCATGTGGCGCTCCTACGTGAGACGCGCGCAAGAACGAGCCAACTTATTCCCGAAGTCAAGTTATAGCGCAAAATACCCGGGCGCAGCTTAGGCTTTTACGTTTTGCGGCCGGCACAGCTCCAATCATCGCCCATCGTTCACCGCACTTTACGACTGATTGACTGTGGTGCCGCAATGGAAACGCCTGTTCCGGCGACCAGCGCTCGACCGGGCGCAGCGACCTCTCTGCCGCGAGCTGCGTCCCGACGGACCCTGCTGGCATCCTTGCCGGTGGCAGCTGCGGTTGCGGAAGCGAAGGGTGGGAGCGCGACGTTTGTGCGTCGCTACCGCAGCCCCAGAGCGCACCGGCCCGCTTCGACGTGGATACTAAAACTTACCCCGCTGCTCCTGGTCTGATGGCCACGTTCTGCACTGCGCAGGTCGCATAAGCCATTCAGGATCATGGGCCGGGCTCCGATGACTAAGCGGCAAGCTGAGCAGGTATGCCTAAAGCCCTGTGAAAGAGGGCGTGATCGCGTTGCGACACGCCCGGAATACAAAAGCTTTGCGACAGCCTCGTTCGTCCGGAAGCCGTGGCTCTTTCGATCAAGCGCCGCACTGAGAAACCGCGAGAATGGGATGATGGCGGCATTTCTGATGCCGTTGAGGAGATGAGGGAGAGAGCTATGCCGTATCTGAAATTGACAAGGGCCTTTATCGCTGCTGCGCTCGCGCTCGGACTGGGCGTTGGAGCGAAGGCTTCTCCCTTCAGCAATACTGGACCCGCGGTCGAAGTGTCTGGCGCGGCGGATGGGTTGGTTCTCAAAACGCAGACCCTCGGGATGGAGCGTCGGCACGAGAGAAGGATGGGTCGGCAGGAGCGACGGATGGACCGGCAGGTGAACCGGCAGGAACGGAGGATGGATCGGCACGATCGACGGATGGGGCATAGCTATTGACATCGTCCATCAATCCGCAGCCTTCGTCTTCACCCGCCCCGGCCGTTGCACCGTCGGAGGCTGCGGATCATGTTGGCGGCCGGAAACGGCAGGTCGTGCATTGGATACTCACAGAGGCCAAGAGGATCCTCGGCATCTTCGGCTATCTCTGGGTGGTCTTTGGGCTGCTTATCCTTCACGAGCACATCGTCCTGTCGCGCCACGGCATCGGGTACGGGTTTTACGGACTGGCTTTTATCAATGCCTGGATCTTGGCCAAGATCATGCTCGTGGGCGAGAGCCTTGATGTCCTCCCTATTTTTCGGGGGCAACCGCTGGCGTATCCAATCCTAGCTCGATCGTGCGTATTTGCCGCGCTCTTGGTGTGCGCCTACGCTCTAGAGGAAGTGGCTCTCGGGCTCTGGCATGGAAAGACGTTGGCCGGGAGTGTGCCGACGATCGGCGGCGGGGGCGTTCGCGGATTTGCGTCAGTAGTTCTGATCATGGCTGTAGCGCTGATCCCCTATGTCGCCTTCCGCGAACTCGGCCGGGTGTTGGGGCGGGAGCGCTTGCGTACGCTTCTTTTCCGCGGTGAAGGGGCAGCAAAGACGCTTCGAGACGGGTCGGGCACGGACGCGGATTGATGCGTCGGAGGACGGCCCAACCCCTCAGTCCCCCGCTGAGAAAATCCTGAAGTCCCCATTGCCACCGGTCGGTATTAGTAGATTCACCAGAATCGCCAAGTGGGCAAGCAGGATCGCGGTGGCTGCCGTCGAGGCCTGCAATCACCGCATCGACGACAACGCGGGCATGTTCATCCCGACGCCGAAGATGCAGGGCACCGTCGACCGCGCCGATGCCGCAGCGCGGGCGGTCAACCAGATCTACCTTGACACCGTGGCGACGCCCGACCTGCCGGACAACGTCCTGATCCATGTGCTCCGGGTCTGAGTTCTCTATACGGTAGGGGGCGGGCGTAACTGGTGCGCGAAGATCCGCGCGCTGGGCGGTCCGCGCATCACGCCGAGATGGCTTTTCAAGTACAAGTTGAACCACCTGCTGCGCAGGCCAGGTCGCATCGATCCCAGGGTGCGAAAGGCCCTTATGCTCGAAGACGAGAAGGGCGCCGGCCCTTCAGGCGATCGGTTCAAGTAGCATGAGTTCCGAGGTCCCGCATGGCCTCGGACGGGACACGAGGGGCCGGGCAGGCTGCCGGCGGTCCGCCCGATCACTCGAATCCGGACGAGTCACCGGCTAAGCGTGCAGAAGAGTCCGCCCGAAGTCCGCCCGAGAACGGAAAAGCCCCGGACACGAGGTCCAGGGCATGGAAACCTAAATGGCTGTCCCAAAACAAGGAACGCCCTAATTGTTGGTAGCGAGGGAGGGATTTAAACCCCCGACACAGCATCCTGCGCGCGCCGACCGAACGCGAGTTGGCCGCGAAGGCAGAAACTCTGATCCGCAGGGTTCATGCACGCGAAGAGCTGATCGGCTTCAGCATCAAAGGACCAAGTGCGGCCAGCATAGGCCGGATCAAACTTTACCTGGGGGATGTCATGGTTGAGGTCGCACAAGCGAGCAACTGATCCCATTCGTCTGCGGTCACGAAGCGCCACATCGCGGGCCGTGTGTGGCCCGTCGGATCAAGCGGGGCGTCCGGCCCGGTGTTAGTGTGCCCAACAGCAAAGGGTTGATGCTGCGCGGGCCCTGGGTCCACCCCGATCACGCAGATTGGGCGCGGGCCGCCGCAGCACATCCCGAGCGAGGAGACAGCCCCATGAACAAGATCCTTATCGCGGCAACGGGCATCGGCGCCCTGATCCTGACCAGCGTCACGGCGGACGCGCGCGGATTTCGCGGCGGGGGCGGCGGCTTCCGGGGCGGGGGCGRATTCCATGGAGCCGGGATGCGGGGCGGCGGCTTCCGAGGGGGCGGGTTCCACGGAGGGCGCGTGGCGGGCGGCTATCGCGGCGGCCTCCGGGGCGGCGTGGCGGGCTATCGTGGCGGGTATGGCCGCTACGGGTACAGAGGTGGGTATGGGCGCTATGGCTACCGCGGTTATGGCCTCGCGGCGGCCGGTGTCGGCGCTGCCGCCTATGGGGCGCACCGCTACTACGGCGGCGGGTGTGGCGCCTACAGCTACTACGACGCGAATTACGGCGGCTGTGTGCCCTACTGAGCGGTCGCGCCAGCGTCCTACGGGTGTGGCCACCCTGGCGTGACCCAATGCAGCCTCTGTCCCCGGCGGCCTCATCCAACCGGCCAACGGAGACACCGGGCCGTGGCGAGAAGCGGTGCCGGAGGAAGTCTGGCCTGTGCTGCGCGTCTGCGCTCAGTAGAGCCAGCGAAAGCCCCGCCTTATCCGTTCGCGCCCCATCTTGCCGCCCTGGAGATGATTTCGAAACAGCCTGTCCATGGCATGCACCGCCAGGCCATACTCACCCCTGCAGTTCTCTGCCCGCTCCTTGGGCAGGTCGCCGCGCTCCACAAGGTAGCCGAAGGCGCGCCGGTCCGAGCCGTATGCGAGGCAAAGCAGGTTGTAGAGGCGCTGGTAAAACAGCCCGTGATCATCGGCGTAGGTGGCTTTCTCCTGCTTGTCCTCCGCGCCGTAGCTGATGAACAGGATGGAGCTGCCCGCGATGATCTGTCGGGCCTGGGCCGGCTTCAGGCGGAGCAGGACGAGCGCGGCGAACTGGTCGGCGGCGTCTTCCTCGCGGCCGAGCACAGGTACGTCCAGCAGGTCGAACAGGGCATGCCCGGTCTCGTGCAGGAAGACCTGCGCGACTGGGCCGGAAACGGCATCGTGAAGCGACAGGCTGCCGAGGGACGGGGCCCTGCGTGCTCGATCGCGCACATCCTGGATGTATTCGTAGCAGACCGTGACCGAGCGGGTCTTGGGCTCGTACCAAGCGTTGCTCTCGCCGTCGCACTCGGACAGGCGCAAGGTCATGGCCCGCGGCAGCCGGACCATACCGACGATCTCGCGCAAGCCCTCAAGGACGCGGCGTGCGCGCATCTCCCGGTATATCTCCTGTGCCTGCGCGGCCTTCGGAACCTGGTAGACGGTCCGGATCGGGCTGCCCGTATCGGCCCGGGAGGCGCTGATCATCAGGGTGAAGGCTAACCCGGCGAGGGCAAGCGGCCGTGGCATCGTCCCGCCTCCAGGGCTTCGGGGCGTCGGCAACATYGGACAGCGCGGCCAACCCTGGCGGGACCCGCGCCCCTGCTYTCGGTCACCGTCTACGTCGCCTCACCCGCCCTAGAGGCGGGTGAGGCGAATSCTCACTCAGCCCTCGTCGTCGTCGTCATCGTCCATGAGCTCCTTGCGGCGATTCTCTGCGGCGTCCCGCAATCCCCCGATGACCCGGGTGACGACCACGCGCATCCGGCTCTTCTGATCTGGAGAGAGGGTCTGGTAGAGCGGCTGCCAGGCATCCGCGAGCTTCTTGAGCCCGTTGGCGCGCTCGTCCATGATCTCGGCCCGCTCGCGCATAAGSCGGAGCGGGTCGGGGTCGGCGCGCTGGGCAGCGGCSCGTCCCTGCAGGTTGGACAGCCGGGTGTAGCGCGCATCGGCGCGCGTGCGGATGGCCTCCTCGATGGCCGGCCAGTACTTCTGCTGGTCGGGCGTGAGYTGGAGGGCGGCCTTCACCACCCCGATCCGGGCATCGGTCAGGGCCTTGAAGTCCGTCTGGGTCAGCTTTCCAGTCTCACCGAGTGCGCCGGTGCGGGACACGTCCTCCGCCAAGGCCAACGGGCCTCCGGCGAGCACGAAGACGGCAGCCATGGCAATCAAGCGCTTCTGCATATTGACCTCCCATCGGCGAAAAATTTGCTGATGAACAACAGCGTGGCGTCAGACTTGCTGTCTGATCCAACGGACGAGGCTAGTAGTGATGATATCCGTGGCGCCGGTGGACGCGCCGGGCGGTCCTGCGGGCCGAGCGATGCGCCATCCCGACCGCCGTCACGGTCTTGATGACCAGCCCATCGGACACCGCAGCCGCATCGACCGCGGGTCGGAGATAGCTCAAGGGGGCGGCCTGTGCGCCGCCCAGCGGGACGAAAGTCAGCGCGGCGAGAACGCACAATCCGGACACATGACGGCACAGCATGGTCATCTCCCTCGGTTCAGCCCTGTATCGCCCCAGGTACTCGTTGGTCGTGATCGGTCTCGGGCCAGTCATGGCGCGGGCGAGGCGGGATCATTCGCCCATGGCACGGGGTCTGCCGCGCTGCGGGCGTGACGAGAGCCAAGCTTCACCTGGCCCGGGACCGCAGCCGTTCTGGAGATAGATCACTGTTCCGGACGGCCTGCTTGATCAACAGGGTCTTTGCCACGGGAATTTGCGGCTGCGGGCGCGAGCCCCGGGCGCGTCGCAAACTCGGAGTTGGGACACAGAAGTGCCTCTGCCGCTCCGCTTTCATTTTTGGTTCGTGACGGGAAGTCCGAAGCAGTAGGCGAGCAGCTGGTTGTGCTCGCAGGCCATCCACGCGCTCGAGAACTCAGAGCCCTTTTGCGGCCACAGCATGGCCGCGAAGCCCTGGATCGTACGCCGCGCCACGTGGAACGAACGAGCGCAAGCCACCGCCTTGCGGCGTGGGGCGTTTGACCCGGAAAGTGGTCGCTCTCGATGCCCTGCTGCAGGTGCTTGGCGACGTAGTAGGTAGGTGTGCGGGGGGCAGCCCCCCCTTGCGGCTCTCGGCTATGGCTGATGGGTACGGGCCAGCGCCATCTGTGCAAATGCGATCCGGCGCGAGCCGCGGCTGATCCTGCAGCATCTTGCAGAAGAATCGCTTGACGGCGTCCAGATCGCGGTTGGCCGTGAGCAGGAAGCCGGCCGCCTCGCCGTGCTTGCCGCTCGCGCGGTAGAGGTAGTGCCACCGTCCGCGGACGCGAATGCAGGGCTCATCGACGCGCACCGACCCGCGATGCGGTTTGCGGAACCGGCGCAGGCGGCGCTCGATGGCGGGGGCGAAGGCCAGCACCCACCGGTTGATGGTGGAGTGGTCGGCTGTGAGGCCGCGCTCCAGGAGCATCTCCTCGATGCCGCGGTAGCTCAGGGCGTCGCGCAGGTACCAAGAGACCGCCTGGACGACGAGGCTGGCCTCGGAGTGCCGGCCCTTGAAGTCGTCCCGGGCTTCTCGCTTCAGCTTGAGGGCGAGCGCGTTGAGGCTCAAAGGCCGGCTCCGAAGCGGAGCGCGAAGCTGGGCGGCTGCGGCTAACGACCCGTGAACGCCCGGCATTCGCGTTTGCAACAACCCCTAATGGATCACGTACGGTCCTGACTCGCTCAGATCTCGCCTGCGCGGCTGCCTCGCGTAATGCCTCTGGCTCAGCCRGGCCGATGCGCTGCACGCCAGGCGGTAGGGGTCTGCCCGGACCACCGCCGGAAAGCCCGGGTAAATACGCTGATCTCGGCAAACCCGAGCACGCGCGCTACCTGCGTGAAGGTCATGTCGGTTTGGGTCAGCAGCCGGCGAGCGATCTCGAAGCGGATCTCATTGACCAACGTGCTGAAGGAGAGACCTTCGCGCCGGAGATGGCGGCTCAACGTCCGGCGATGCATCGAGAACAGAGGTGCAATTGCCTTGGCCGAACAACCATCGCTGGGAAGACGCGCCCGGAGGACGCGCCGGACCTCCTCCCCAAAGCTGTCCGCCGCGACGGCGCTCGGCGGCCCGAGGCGATCTGCGAACAGGCGGCGCAACACGGCCTCCGCCACAATCTGTTGCTCAAGGCAACTTGCCGGAAAGACCAAGCCCGCCGTGCCCGCGTCGAAGCGGATGGGTGCGCGAAAGAAACGGGCGAACGGCCCCAGGTCGGTCGGAGGGGGATGCGGGAGCAGGACCTCGGTCGGCGACCACTCGGATCCGCGCAGCATACGCAGGACGTTCACGCCGGTCGCGACCGCACCGTCGGCGATCTGATCCGCGCACTCAGTCCCAGGTGAACCACTGGTGTAACTCAGGCGCGCAGTGTCGCCGTGCTGGGTCAGCATGGGCGCGGCGGTGGCATCCTCTCTGTGTAGGTGCCGCACGACCTTCGTCAGGATCTCGCCAACGGTCGGCGACTGGGGCATCAGGGCGCCCACGAGTCTGAGCGAGGCGAGGAGGTCCCGCTGGCCCACCAGCAGTCCAAAATGCGGACAGTTCGTTCGGGCGACGCAGAGACTGATCAGTCTGCTAAGCTCCGGGAGCGCTCGCGAAGGAGCGTCGTTCTCACCAACAGCCTGGCTGGCTGAGCGGATCTCGTCGTCCAGATCAACGCCAAGGTTCGGTAGGACGGCAGCGATTGCCTCAGCGATGCCGATGCGCAGCATGTCGACAGCGCCTCTTTCGCGGGGCACGCGGGCGTGAACGACTATCGGCGGGGGCGTACCGGCGACCGGGGGCTGCCTTGTCCGCCTGGATGGCGGCCCTTTAGGTTTGCGGGCGCGCATCGGAGCTCCCGCGCGATGGCGAACACCGCCGTCACGTGAGATCGACCGTAGCTCATGCTCCGACGGCTGCTTGATCTAATGGACCGTTCAGGCTGCCGGACGTGAAGAAACGGCCGATGATCGAAGCGCTTCCGAGGTTCCCGCGTGCTGGTAAGTCACTGAGCTGAGAGGTCCTGCTCCTGGCCCAGTAAATCAAGCAGTTCGACCAAGTCTTCTCCATGCCGGCGCCGGCGCTGGTGAGTTTCGCTTGGGAGCCGTCGGGGAAGACCCCACGCATGCCATTCATCTTGATGGCGCTGGCCCTACCGTTCGGGACCTTCGAGAGCCCTTCACGGGCAGAACCGCGCGACTGCGTCGCACAGGGCGAGGCCCCGATCCCCACAGACGCGCAGATCAGCCGCGTGGAGCAGGAGGCCATCACGACGCCACCGCTCTGTGCGTGGTCGCTTCTACGGAGCACTGGGGCTTTTCGCTGCCCATGGCGCTGCTCTACGGCGTGGTGATTGGCTGGGTTGCCGGTGAGATGTGGGTAGCCTCGCTGCTGCATGGTGAAGCAAAGCACTGGACGCGGTTTCCCGTGCTGCGTGGGCGGGTGCGCAGGCGGACGGCTTAAAACCTTTAAAATTTAAAAGTTTGTAGCTCACGACGGTGGCCGGGTGCGAAGCCCGGCCAATCGCGTTTCGGCTTCGAAAGGGCGAGGGGCGCTCCCCGGCCGACTGCCCTACGAGCAGCTCTCAGAAGCATCAGCGCCGTTGACCTGCCGTCGGCAGCTTCTCTGTAGTGCGCCCACTCACGGCGCTTGTCCTAGGGCATCCTGGGCCCTTGCTGGCACTTGCAGGACCCGGAGCTTTGTGAGCGGCTCCCCTGCGGCCGTTCAGTCTGCGTCGTAGATGAGCGACGCCAGCACGTTGCCGTGTGCAATCGTGCGCTGGCCGACATCCTTGGTCACGTCCTGCCCCGGGTAGTAGTAACCGAGCGTCCTCTGCGCCGCATCCAACGCCTTCTGCCTTTTCCTGTCGTCGGTGCCATTCCCGTGGATCGGGGATGAGGTGGTATCTCGAACCTAAAGCTGGGCGACTGCTGCGATAACCTGCTAGTTTCTGCGCGCGGTGATGAATGAGACAGAACAATGCGTGCGGCCGACCTCGGTGAGATGTCGACCTTCCTAGCGGTCGCCAAGCATCGCAGCTTCCGGAAGGCCGCGACGGAGCGCGGCGTCGCGTCCTCAGCGGTCAGCCATGCCATCCGCAGCCTTGAGGAGCGCATCGGGGTTCGGTTGCTCCAGCGCACGACCCGGTCCGTTGCCCTGACCGATGCGGGCGAACGCTTCCTCGCCGAGCTTTCACCCGCCTTCGAGCAGATCGCGAGGGCCCAGGAGAGCCTGAACACCTTCCGGGAGACGCCGTTCGGCACCGTAAGGATCAACCTGCCGACCTCGATTGCCCCTTTCCTGCTGCGCGACGTCATGGTCCCGCTGATCGAGGAGAACCCGGGCCTGAAGCTCGACGTCGTGGCAACCGACCGCTTGGTCGACATCGTCGAGGAAGGTTTTGACGCCGGTGTCCGATTTGGCGAGGTTCTATCCCGGGACATGGTTGCCGTCCGGATCGGGCCGGTGCAGCGTCTCGTCGTGGTGGGCTCGCCGGAATACCTGAGCAAGAACCCGCGTCCGGAGCACCCGCGCGATCTCGCTCGGCACACCGGAATCCGGTACCGCTTCCCCAGCGGCAAGATGTTCAACTGGCGGTTCGAGCGGGGGGGCGAGGCCATAGAGGTCGAGGTCGACGGCCCGATCGCCCTCGACGATCAGTCCCTGATGATCGAGGTGGCCGCCAAAGGAGGCGGCCTCGCCTACGTCTGGGAGGATCGCGCCAGACCGTACCTTGATGCCGGGACGCTGGTCCTGTGCCTGGAGGAGTGGTGCCCCGTGAAGGGCGACCTGTTCCTCTACTATCCGAGCCGGCGGCATGTCTCCGGAGGTCTCAGGGTCCTGGTTAATCGCATGAGGATCTGATGCTGAGGACGGAATGAACTGAGGAGGCCGGGGATGCGTGAGATGGTGGCCTCTTCGGCGAAGAATTTACTGTAAGCAGGCAGGCGGAAATCCACCCGTTCCAACCGAAGAACGGACCGGCGGGTCCCGACCCAACCCAGTCGTCGGGACCGCCGTCAGCGCTTCTCGGAAGCGGCCGTTAGTCAGTCGTCCGGCAGCTTCGGCTCGGGGTGGCAACCGGACCCTGGCCTTTCACCCCAAAGCGGACGTTCCACCTCTCAACCAAAGCAGGCGCAGGTCTAGGAGTGCCGCGCTCGCTCTCTGCTGCCCTCGATCATCGAACGGATCCGCGCTGCCATCGTGTCGATGGCGAACGGTTTGGTCAGCACTGCCATACCGGGCTTGAGTTGCCCGTTACCAAGAATGGCGTTCTCCGCGTAGCCGGTGATGAACAGCACCTTGAGGTCAGGGCGACCGACCCGTGCGGCGTCCGCCATCTGCCGCCCGTTCATGCCGCCCGGCAGACCTACGTCCGTGATCAGCAGGTCGATGCGCGCATCCGATTGCAGGACCTTGAGCCCCGCAGCGCTGTCGCCCGCTTCGATCGACGTGTAGCCCAGGTCTTCCAGGATGTCGGCGACCAGCATGCGCACGGTCGGCTCGTCGTCTACAATGAGGACCGTCTCGCCCTGTTCGGAGCGTGGCAGGTCGGACGCCCCCATCGAGGCGTCATCGTCCTCGACCTCGCCGTAGTGGCGCGGCAGGTAGATGCACACCGTCGTGCCCTGTCCGATCTCCGAGTAGATGCGTACCTGCCCGCCCGACTGCTGGGCAAAGCCGTAGATCATTGAAAGGCCAAGACCAGTGCCCTCACCGATCGGTTTGGTGGTGAAGAACGGCTCGAAGGCCCGCGCGATCACCTCAGGCGACATTCCGACACCCGTGTCGGTCACACACAGCGATAGGTACTGACCCTCGGGGATGGCCTGCTTGGTGGCTGCCCGCTCATCGAGCCACTTGTTGGCGGTCTCGATGGTGATGCGACCGCCGTCTGGCATGGCGTCGCGCGCGTTGATGCAGAGGTTCAGGAGCGCGTTCTCAAGCTGCGAAGGATCAACCAGAGCGGGCCAGAGGCCGGACGCGCCGACGACCTCAATCGGGATGTTCGGGCCAACCGTGCGCTGGATTAGCTCCTGCATGCCGGTCGCGAGGCGGCTCACATTGGTTGGCTTGGGATCGAGCGTCTGGCGGCGCGAGAACGCGAGCAGGCGGTGCGTCAGAGCCGCCGCGCGCTTCGCTGCCCCCTGGGCCGCCGTCATGTAGCGGTCCACGTCAGTGAGGCGGCCCTGCTGCATGCGGGTCTGCATCAATTCCAGCGAACCGGAGATGCCCGCCAGCAGGTTGTTGAAGTCGTGGGCCAGCCCTCCGGTGAGTTGCCCAACGGCTTCCATCTTCTGAGCTTGGCGAAGGGCATCCTCGGTTCTGCGGAGGGCCTCGGCCTGCTCCTTCTCGGCTGTGATGTGCCGTCCGCTCGCGTAGATCAGTTCCTCCTCGGGAGCGGCGACCCATGAGATCCAGCGGAAGCCCCCATCCTTGTGGCGGTAGCGGTTMTCAACGACCGGCAGGTTCTCGACGCGCGCATGCTGAAGCGCGCGGTCGGTCAACGCCTCATCGTCCGGGATCACAAAATCGAACACCGGCCTGCCGATCACATCCTCAGGTGTCCAGCCGAGGATCGCGGTGAAAGCCGGGTTGATGGCTTTGAACACACCGATACCATCGATGATGACCTGGATGTCCTGCGAGTTGCGCCAAAGGCGGTCACGCTCCTGGGTGAGCTTAGCGAGTTCCCTGGCCTGCGCTCGCTCCTCGGAGACATCCCGGGCACTGCAGTAAAATAGACCGCCCTCGGGCACAGCGACCCACGTCAGATCGCGGTAGTCACCAACTTTGGTTCGATAGCGGTTCTCGAAGCGTAGGACCGGCTCACCTGCGAGCAGCCGTTCGAAAGCGGCTTGTGTTTTGGGCAGGTCATCGGGATGGATGAGATCCAAGAACGAAATCTCGGCCGTTTCCGCCTGGGACCATCCGAGCACGGCCTCCCAAGCCGGGTTCACCTGGAAGAACACGCCCGCGGCATTGGCGACGACGAGGAGGTCCGTGGTGACCTGCCATGTCCGACTGGACCAGTTCGGCGCATCAATGGACACGCCCCCCTCTTCTCGGTTGCCGAGCGCGTGATCGCGGTCAGGCACGCGGGGCTGCCTTCACGACCTCAACGACCTCTGAGCGCAGGGCTGGGATATCGTTCGCCTCCTCCCGTGACAGCAGGCGAAGCGCAGCCCGCACGACCTCACTTGCGCTCGCGTAGCGACCCGAGTTCAGACAGGCGCGCACAAGCGCGTCCTGCTCTGCGGTGATGGATACAGTGAGGGTTCGCCGCGTGGTCATGGTTGAGCCGTGCGCTGTATGAAGATTGCTTACAAGCGCTCTGATGCCACACCGGCAGCGATCCCGTGTACGCGCCATGCTTCAAGGTTTCTGGCGCTGAAGCAGACCTCCCCAGGGTCGGCTGTGGGTCGAGAGCAGGCTCATCGACGATGTCCGCTTGCATCCTGAAGAGTTTCGGGCGCCGTGAGGCGTACGAAAGTCGTGGATGAACGAACCCGCGGGATGGCAGGCTGGCCTATGGGGATTTGGGGTGAGCGTCACCCCCAATGGCGGAGCGACGGCCGGCAAACCTCGCCGGTGGCGTGCCTGGGAGTTCCCGGACTGGCGCGGTCCCAGCGCTTGGCGATGCGAACCGGAGTTCGGCCACTGCGGGTGCGCGGCTCATCCTGACGTTCGGCACAGGGTGAGGCATGCCCCGGGGCGCGGTTCCTCGGGTGGCTGGCGGCGTCAGGCCATGCCGGGTCATGGCGAACCTGCCCGGTGCGACGTGGAGCGGAACGGCGGCCCACGGGGCTGATGCCAGCCCGCGAAGGACCCAACGATCGTCATGGGACCGCCGCAGCAGGGGCAAGGCGGCCGGGCCGGGCCTGGGCTGTCCTGCGGATCGGGTGCGTCGGCGGTGGGGCGAGGCGCGGCCGGGACGCCGAGGATCGCGCGGATGTGGTCCAGGCCGACCACCCGGTTCGAGCCTGTGAGAAGGCCGTAGTGCCGGATGCGGTGGAAGCCGCGCGGCAGGACGTGAAGCAGGAAGCGCCGGATGAACTCGGTGGCCGACAGGGTCATGATCCGCGGCCGTCCGGCCTCATCGCGCCGGTAGTCCTTGACGCGGAAGCTGACGCTGGCCCCGTCGAAGGCGAGGATGCGTCGGCTGGAGATGGCGACGCGGTGGGTGTAGCGCGCCAGATAGGCGAGCACGGCCTTCGGTCCGGCAAACGGCGGCTTGGCGTAGACCACCCAGCGCTTCCGCTGCACCGGGGCGAGCGCGCGGGCGAAGGCCCTGGGATCCGAGAGTGGGGCCAGGGGGCCGAAGAAGGCGAGCGCCCCGGCCGCGTGGAGGGCGGCGAGCCCTTCGAGGAACAGGCGGCGGAACAGCAGGCCCAGCACCCGCACCGGCAGGAGGAAGCCGGGGCGCGCGGCGATCCAGCGGGTCCCGTCCGGGGAGAGGCCGCCGCCGGGGACGATCATGTGGACATGGGGATGGTGGGTCATGGCCGAACCCCAGGTGTGGAGCACGGCGGTCAGCCCGATGCGGGCCCCGAGGTGCTTCGGGTCGGCGGCGATCCGCATCATGGTGGTGCTCGCCGCCCGGAACAGCAGGTCGTAGACGGCGGCCTTGTTGTGGAAGGCGATGGCGGCGATCTCGGCCGGCAAGGTGAAGACGACGTGGAAGTAGCCGACCGGCAGGAGGTCGGCCTCGCGCGCGGCGAGCCAGTCGCGGGCGGCCGCGCCCTGGCACCGGGGGCAATGCCGGTTGCGACAGGAGTTGTAGGCGACGCGCAGGTGGCCGCATGCGTCGCAGCCCTCGACATGGCCGCCGAGGCTGGCGGTGCGGCAGCGCTCGATCGCCGCCATCACCTTCAGCGTATCCAGGCTCAGATGCCCGGCCTGCTCAGCGCGATAGGCCGGACCGGCGACCCGGAAGACGTCGGCCAGCTCGATGGTGGCGGCCGTCGTGGCGGGCATCGCCTCAGCCCGGCGCGGGCCCCTGTCTGTGGAACAGGGCGAGCCTGTCGAGCGGGCTGGTCACGGCCCGCACCGTGCGGGTTGCGACCTTGGCGTAGAGGGCGGTCGTGTCGAGCCGGCTGTGTCCAAGCAGGACCTGGATGACGCGGATATCGACGCCGTCTTCCAGGAGATGGGTGGCGAAGGAATGACGCAGCGTATGGGGACCGACGCGCTTGGAGATCCCGGCCGAGCGCGCCGCCTCGACGACGATGCGGTGAAGCTGGCGCGTGCTGATCGGCCGTGCCCAGTCCTGCCCGGGGAACAGCCAGCCCTGGCGCTGCAGGACACCCTGCCGGTGGCCCTCGCTCCACCAGCGCCGCAGCAGGTCCAGGAGATCGGCCGACAGCATGGCGTTGCGGTCGCGCCCGCCCTTGCCGCGCTCGATCCGCAGCATCATGCGGGTCGAGTCGATATCGCCGATCCGAAGCGCGGCGACTTCGGCCACGCGCAGCCCCGCGCCGTAGGCGAGGGACAGGGCGGCAAGATGCTTCAGGCAGACCGTGGCATCGAGCAGACGCCCGACCTCGCCGGCGCTCAGCACGTCGGGCAGGGTGCGCGGATGGTTGAGGCGGACCAGCCTGCGGGCGAGGTCGGGGCGGTCGAGCGTCTGGACGAAGAAGAAGCGCAGGGCGGAGACGCTGGCGTTCATGGTCGGCACGCCGAGGCCGACCTCCTGCTGGGCGATCTGGAAGCGGCGCAGGTCGTCTCCGGTCGCGGTATCGGGCGATCGGCGCAGGAAGGCGGCCAGCCGCCCGACGTCGCGGATGTAATTGCGCTGCGTCGCTCGGGAGAACCGGCGCAGGGTCATGTCGTCGATCAGGCGCTGGCGCAACGAGCCGCCGGCAGCGGCGGGAACGGCCAGAATGGTCATGGAACGGCTCCGCTCGAAGGTAACCGATCGGCTGGCATCACGCCCGGTTTGAGCGCGGCGTGCTAATCTGCTCAGATGGCGGTCGACGAGGAGCGCATCGACGAGGCGGTACTCGCTCTTCTGTGGCTGACGCTCCACGACGGGCGTCGGGCCTGGAAGGGTTTTGATTGGGCTGCGCTTGGCCGTCTCCATGCCAAGGGGCTCATCGCCGATCCGGTCGGACGCGCCAAGTCGGTGGTGCTGACCGACGAGGGATTGCGCCAGTCCGAGGCGCTGTTCCGGACCCTGTTCACACGGCCCGACTGACGCGCCAGAGCCGGAGCGCTCTCAGGCGACCGCTTGGAGCGTGGGTGTGCTCGGGTAGGCCCAGGGCAGAAGCTCGTCGAGGCGTCGCTGCGGATGCCCCTCGACGATGCGGGTGATGACGTCAGTGAGGTAGGCCTGCGGCTCGACGCCGATGAGCTTACAGGTCTCGACCAACGAGGCGATCGCCGCCCAGTGCTCGCCGCCGCCGTCCGAACCAGCAAACAAGGCATTCTTCCGATTCAAAGCCAGCGGCCGGATCGCGCGCTCGACGGTGTTGGAGTCGATCTCCACGCGCCCATCATCGAGGAACAGGTTGAGCCCCGCCCAGCGGCTCAGGGCGTAGCGGATCGCCTCCGCCAGGTTGCTCTTGCGGCTCAGGAGGCTGAGCTTCTCCCGCAGCCACGGCTCTAGCGCCTCGATCACCGGCCGGCTTCGCTCGTGACGGGCCGCCCGTCGCTCCTCGGCCGAGCGCCCGCGGATCTCGGCCTCGATCCGGTAGAGCGCGGCGATGCGCGACAGCGTCTCCGTCGCAATCGGCGAGGCCGCGGCGAGGTCATAGAATTGCCGACGCACATGGCTCCAGCAGTGGGCCAGCCGCACTGCGCCACCCTTGGCCAAGCTCTCGTAGGCCGCATAGCCGTCGACCTGCAGCACGCCTGCAAACCCGGAGAGATGCGCGATCGGTCGTCCGGCCGTGCGGTCGGGCGCGTACACGTAGGCGACGCCGGGCGGATCCGTCCCACCCCAGGGCCGGTCGTCGCGCGCATACGCCCAAAGCTGGCCGGTCTTGGTGCGGCCGCGGCCCGGATCGAGCACCGGTGCCGTGGTCTCGTCGGCAAACAGCTTGCCCGAGCGCTTGAGCGTCTCCAAGAGCCGCTCGTGCACGGGCCGGAGCAGGAAGGCGGCGCGCCCGACCCAGTCGGCCAGCGTCGAGCGGTCGAGGCTGACGCCCTGGCGGGCGAAGATCTGCGCCTGTCGATACAGCGGCAGGTGGTCGGCGTATTTGGAGACGAGCACCTGCGCGACGAGAGCGTCGGTGGGTAGGCCGCCCTCGTTCAGCCGCGCCGGCGCGGGTGCCTGCACGATCGCGTCCCCGCAGGCGCGGCAAGCGTAGCGCGGGCGGCGGATCACCAGCACCCGTACTTTAGCCGGCACCACGTCGAGACGCTCAGAGACGTCCTCGCCGATCCGGTGCAGGGCACCCGCGCAGCACGGGCAAGCGGTGCTTGATCCTCCCTCGGTTTCACGGACACCTCTGGTACGCTCATGCTGAGCGGGGAAGGTGTCGGATGGCGAAGACGAGACGAGAGTTCACACCCGAGTTCAAACGCGAAGCGGTCGCCTTGCTGGAGAGCAGCGGCCGGCCGCAGATGCAGGTCGCGGCCGAGCTCGGGATCCAGCCCTCGATGTTGCGGCAGTGGCGCGCCATGCTGAACGGGGCCTCACCCCCGCCGCGGCCGGCAGGATCGACGGGCGCCTCGCCACCAAGCCCGGTCGCATCGCCGTCCGATCAGGCCGCCGAGATCGCTCGGCTGCGACGTGAGCTCGACCGCACGCGCATGGAGCGCGACGTGCTAAAAAAACGTATGGCCCGCCCCGTCTGCAAGGTGGTCGGTGAAGGTGCCCGTGTCCGGTCTGCACAAACGTATCCGGCATGTCGGCGCAGTGGCCGCCGCCAAGATGGAGAGCCGCACGCCCCGGGCCTCATAAGCACGTCGGCCTCGAAGAGCCGCTTTTTTTGCCAGGCTTCCGGAACGCCGCTCGACCGTCAGGCCATCTTCACTGTCCTCCCGCAGACCTCATGGACCCGCGCCGGCCTCTCGTAGTCCGGTCAGGGTCGACGTTTGCGATGTCTCAGGCGTGAGCCGGCTCCGGCTGCCGCTCGAAGCTCACGCCCTTCCGCAGCGTTGCCCAGGCGATCCGAGCGAGCTTGGCGGCGAGCGCGACGACCACGGCGTTGTAGTGCGCCCGCGCCAGCAGACCGCGCAGCCATTGGCCGGTCGCGCCCTCAGCTTTAGCCATCGAGGGCAGCGCCGCTCTCGCCCCGTGGATGAAGAGCCCGCGCAGGTAGGAGTTCCCCCGCTTGCTGATGCCGAGCAGCTTCGGCTTGCCGCCCGTCGTGTGCTGGCGTGGTACGAGGCCGAGCCAAGCCGCGAGATCGCGGGCACGCGTGAAGGTGCTGCCGTCATCGACGGCAGCACGCAGAGCCGTGGCCGTCATCGTTCCGATGCCCGGGATCGACACCARGCGGCGCGCCGCCTCGTCGGCACGAGCATGCTCGACGAACTCGYGATCGAGCGCCGCTATGCGGCGATCGAGGTCCGTCCACTCGKCGCGGACCTCTYCGATGAGGGATCGGATGCGTGGTCCGATCTGCGCCTCAGGGTCCTGCATCAGAGCKCCGATTGCCATCTCGAACTTGCGCCGGCCCTGCGGGAAGGTGAGACCWCGCTCCAGCAGGATCGCGCGGAGCTGGTTCATGAGCATGGTGCGCATKCYGACCAGCCGCGACCGRACCCGRTGCAGGCTCTGCATRTCGAGCTGYTCCTGYKCCTTSAGGGGCACGAAGCGCATGGTCGGGCGTGTGGCTGCCTCKGCGATSGCCTCGGCATCACGRTCGTCGTTCTTCTGCGCTTTGACGTAGGGYCGAACATACTCCGGCGACATCAGACGGACGGTGTGCCCCTGCGCTACGAGCAACTGGCCGAGATGATGGGCGCCGCAGCAGGCCTCCATCGCGACCACACAAGCCGGTAGCTTGGCCGTCAGTCCGACGACCGTCTCACGCCGCGCGCGGCGGCGCAGGACGACAACTCCAGCCGCATCGAAACCGACAAGGCTGCAGCTGTTCTTGCCGAGGTCGATACCCAGCACGGCGATCGAGCTCTTTGCCATTCCAGATCCCTCCACGTGTCCGTGGCAGGAGAATGCCACGATGGTTCAGTGAGGGGCGGGCCATCCCATAAGCCATCGGCATCTTCGCGGAGATGCCCAAGTGACCTTTGCCTTCATCGAGCAGCATGCACGCACGTGGCCGGTGCGTCTCATGTGCCGCGTGCTCGGAGTGTCACCCAGTGGCTTCTACGGCTGGCGGTCACGGCCCGAGAGCGCCCGCTCGGCCTCCAACCGCCAGCTCCTGGACGACGTCCAGCGCATCCATGCCGCCCATCATCGGCGCTACGGTGCCCCGCGCGTGCATGCCGTCCTGCGGGCCGAGGGCCGGTCTGTCAGCCGCGGGCGGGTGGAGCGCCTGATGCGCCAGCACGGCATCCGCGCCCTGGCGGGGCGTCGGTTCCGGCCGTGCACGACCGACAGCCGCCACGATCTCCCGATTGCCCCAAACCTCCTGAAGCAGGATTTCTCGGCCGCGCGGCCCGGCACGGTCTGGCTGGCCGACATCACCTACCTGCCGAGCGGCGAGGGCTGGCTGTACCTGGCCGCCGTCCTCGATCTGGCCACGCGCAAGATCGTCGGCTGGTCGATGCGCGATCACATGCGGGCCGAGCTGAGCGTGGCTGCGCTGATGATGGCCGCCCAGCGGCAGCGACCGGCCGCAGGGCTCATCTGCCACTCGGATCGCGGCAGCCAGTACGCAGCCGAGACCTACCGCAAGCAGCTCGCCAGCATGGGGGCGAGGCCGTCGATGAGCCGGACAGGATGCTGCTACGACAATGCCCCAATGGAGAGCTTCTTCCACACTCTCAAGGTCGAGCTCGTTCATCAGCGGCGATGGGCAACCCGAGATGAGGCGCGACGCGACCTGTTCGCTTACATCGAGGGCTACTACAATCGGCAACGCATCCATTCGGCGCTCGGCTATCTCACGCCCGAGCAGGCCGAGCAAAACGCGAGCTAAACTCCCCGTGTCCGCGAAATCAGGGGAGGATCAAAAGGAGCTCGACGCGCGACAAAAGGCGATGGACGCGCGGACGAAGAGGACGATCGGCAGCATCTGCAGGGGATGCTGAGCGACTCATGCTGTTCTCGAGGTGCCGAACCTGCGGCAGCTGGATCGATACAAACGCGCGGATCTGCACGACATTTGGTGCCCTGATTGGGGTAGATATGCGCTCGAGCGCTTAGCCAGCCTCTGAAGTGCTCAGCTTCAGCGCCGCGCTCGTAGGCGCCTTCGTGGTGTTCCTGGTTCCGAAGTGGCTGGCGGCCCTGCTGTAGCGCCACTGACCTACTCGCTGATTGCTGAATGATTTTCACATCCCGATGTTCGGGTAGGATGCCCTGACCTTCAGGATAGGTCCCGATCAAGTGCCGTCCTGGTGCGCTCGGTCTCGGCATAGAGGCGGGCGAGGGACCGACAGACGCGTATTGCCTCATGCGGGCTACACGGTGGTTTGTGACAAGCCGCTGAGCATGCGGTCCGTGTACGTCGTCGACGAGTGCAAGCCGCTTCAGGAGGCAGCTCCGTGACGGACTGGCTCGCCGGCCAGGGCTACGTGCGGCACCGTGAAGGTCCCGGAGGGGACTGATGCGCCTGACTGTTCCGACGTTGATGTTGTCCCTCGTGGGATCCGCAGCGCACGCGGATCCTGCGAATTCGCCTCAAGATCTCTGTGAGGCTCTGGGCGCCAGTGCGCGGCATGCCAAGGCGGCACCCGAAGCGACAGGATCTGAAATCATCGTCCTTTTCACGCTCAAGCGCGACGGTACTGTTCAAGGCAAGCCGAGGATTACGTACTCACGGCTGATCGGCGACAATGTCGACCAACAGGCATTCATCGCCGCATCGCTTTCGGCATTAGCCAGCTGCTTCCCGCTTCCGATAACTTCGGTTGAGTAGGGTCATAGCCGGTTGACCGATCAGGCTTCGGCTCGTCAGCGGGTCGCGTGGTGCATGAGAGGCTCTAACTACCCGCCTCCTCGAGGAAGCGGCGCCGAAGGTGGAGCGTCCGTGGGAGGAAGCTACAGACCTTGTGCGAGAGCTTCGCGAGCGATGCTGCTAATTAGAGCGTCTCGCTTGGCCTGCCGAATGACGATGCGGGCGGCAGTTCGGGCATTGGCGGCCCGAAACTCGCCTCTCGGCGCTCCGTCGCGCAGCGCACGCCATGCCAGCTTGCGGAACCAGTTCGCATTCGCCACGGCAATGCACCGTCGCTCGGCGTAGCGGTTTCCATTGCTCCGTTCCGGAACAGCCAGCGTTAGCATGGTTTCGACCACCAAGAAGGGACGAGTAGCACCTGTTCGGCACCGAAACAACAAGATACATCGTTTCCAATCGCTCGCAATACTGTTATTCCTGAGATGCCATGAATTTTCGATCGGAGCGCTTTGCGGTCGAAGGGCATTCGAAGCTGCGCAGCCTCGACACCCGCGCACCGGCGGCTATCTTGACGGGATGAGGTGCACCCTGACTGCCTCTGCGTTGCTCTTTGCCGTTGCCTCAGTAGCGCCGGCTGCTCAAGGCGGAGCCATACCGACGCGGCAATGCACTCCGGCCTACGTGGCCAAGTGGTCTGTCGACAAAGAGGCGGCTCTGAGCAACCCGCCGAAGCGGCCATGTTGGATGTGGACAGAAGCAGGCGCGCACGTCTGTTATCAAGGAGGTTGCGTGCAGGCCCACGTGTACCTCAACAGAAGGCAGCCCTGAGTTCTCACGCCGGCCCACAGTTCGCCGCCATTGCGAAAGTGCGCCGACACCGTCACCAACTACACGTTCGCCAGCGCCAGTCTGCGGCCTCGCCACCTCTGCCCAGGCGGCTATCCTGCCGGGATGAGCGGACGCTTATTCGACTGGCGGGGATGGCTTTTCAGAACACCTTGTTAATGCCGCTGAAGCAGCGGACAGCCGTCGCCCGCGTGGCGAGGTGAGTGTATTGTGCGGTTCTTGTAGGAGCCTAACAAAGATACGCTTGATCGGAAGAGACAATACTCAGCGCATCTGAGCTTTCGCGGCAGGTGCACTTTAAAAAGGGGATTGATAAGCTGCGCCTATGAGCTCAGCGCAACCCGCCGCGATAGAGCCGCACGTGATTGAGTGTCCCGCTATTCAGTAGTCGCGGGTCGACAAAAATAATGATGCGTTCTATTTTTCTCGTTTCAGGTCTGCAGGTCGCGCATGGATGATCTTTCGCACTACGTCGCCGTTGAGCGTATGCGAGACAGCCGGCCACTGGAAATCCGCGCGCTGCGGCCGGACGATCGGGAAAGGCTGCTGAGTGCCGTCGAACATACAAGTGCGCAGTCGCTCTACCGCCGCTTCTTCGGCGCGAAGCGCCAATTCACCGACAAGGAGATCGAGTTCTTCCTAGACGTCGACTTCACKAGCCATGTGGCTTTGGTCGCGGTTGCGGAAGAGGCCGGCGAACGCGTGATCGTCGGCGGCGCTCGTTATATCGTGACCCAGTTCGGCCAAGCCGAGATGGCGTTCACTGTGGTAGACCGGTATCAGGGTCAGGGCATCGGTGCCGTGCTGATGCGGCACCTCATTGGTCTCGCCCGGAAGAGCGGGCTGGCCGAACTGACAGCGGAGGTTCTGCCGGACAACGCCCCTATGCTGAAGCTGTTCGAGCGGTGCGGACTACCCCTGAACATGAGGCGCGAGGCCTCGGCCGTCCACGTAGCTCTTCAGCTTACTTGAGCGCGCATCCGCGCATTGCGTCGCTCTCCGCGGAGGGCGGAGGGCGCCAGCGACGATGCACCTGCCCGTAAGTGCCGGATGTGAGCTGTTCTACGCGTCGGCCAAATTACGATTGCTTCAGTTGTTGAACTGGGCAAGCAGCGGTTGCCGTAATTACTGAATCGGCAGATTGAAAGCAGTCACCGCGTAATCTGCTGCGGTAGCCAGGAACGCGGAGGCGAACAGCTCCGTCTCTGAAAACTTGGTAACTGGATCGCCGAAAAGCCGCTGCGGGTGCGCCCACTATTCGAGGCTGACCTCGTCCGCACCGAACTCATAGGGTGCATATGCTGGGTGTCGGTAGGATGGGCCGACCGGAACGCGGGTGTAATAGCCGTGAACGGGTTCCGCCTGCATCTGCAACCCTGCGGGCACAGCACCATAATCATAATGCCGCCGATGTGATACCGTCCTAAAGCCACGTGCTCTATGGCTGACAACCAATGGATCATTACCTCCTATTGTGATTCGTGCGCTTCCTGAGCCCTCAGTTTCGATGATGCTGAATAGTGCTGCAGCATTTGAGGGGGATAAGCGAACACATCCGTGCGACGCCGCCCGGCCGAGCTGTCTGACGTGCCGAGTGCCATGGATCGCATGCCCGACCGACGTGAAGAAGACGGCATGAGGCATCGGTGCATTGTCGTACTTGCGAGAAAAGTACACCTTTTCCAGCCGCAAGGCCCTGAATGATCCGTTTGGGGTTCTGTGTCCCGGTAATCCGGTTGACACTGGCCAGTGATAGAGAGGCTGCCCATCAACGGAGACAGCCATCTGTTGGCTGGTTTGATCGATCCTAATGCGGACCTCGGCCACAGCTGGGAGGGAGAACACCGCCGTCAGCAACGAGCCCGACAATGTAGCGAGCGAACGGGAGCGCATGGTAACCCCTCAGGGGCGAGACGGCGAAGTCTTTAGAAATTACACGGTCGCACGCCTCAGGTTCCGTAATACGTGAAATTGTTTAGCTCGATGGAAGTGACGAGCGATCCAGGCGGGGTGGTCATAGCTGTTCTGGCGGTGCTCAGGTGGTTGATGCCAGCACTGGCGGCGAAGGCGGAACTCGCGTGTAGATAGGAGGGAAACCGGTACCTCTTCCCGGACGGCAGTAACATCCTCAACAAACGAAAGAATGTCAGTTGCAAACGGGCTCAAGATCTGCGGCAATAAGGCCCACGGTTTATTTTTCACTCTGCTTCAAACAGCAAAATGCAATTTCGATTTTTGTGGAGATCCAGCTTAAAATTCGACTCGCGGCCATCACCGTACATTCGGCAACTCTCCCCAGTTTCCACTTTCCAGCGCACCTGCTCCACCAGCGGCAAGCTGCGATGCGCAGCCGGCAGGGCATCCGTGTCGGCACGCTCGCCCTCGGCTGACTTCCGGCAATGAAAGCTTGGGCCGTACCAGGGCGCAATATATGCTCGCCAACGGATGCCGTGCGGTTTCCAGCGCCGTGACGAACACGGCCCGGACGTTAATGTGCACATGACGACCGGAGGCGACGAGCGGGACGTCTTCGAAGATGCCGATCGTGAGGATGCTGGCGTCATTGATATGCGTGACGAGTCGCCCGACGTACTCGACGATCCATGTCGCTGCCGCGTGAACGGCGTCGACATCATCGCCGTATGTCTGTCAGGCGGTCACATGCATGCTGGTGGCGCTCGAAACAGTATCCGCTTCCTGGCATCCGATAATGTACGATCGAACACGGTGCATCTAATCCTCATATGGGCTTCAATGCAGGATACAAAACGCGTTGAGAATGCCGTCATGAATCCAACACAGGCTCGAAACGGACCGAATTGTGATGAGTGTACGGAGACTTGGGCATATTACTGCATTTTGACCTCACTTCCGCCGCTAGTGTGGCCTTGGCGATACAGCTTGGCCGTATGTACGCTGCTACCCTTCCGCTGATTAAGCTTCAATCAGGGGAAAGCACCGTCATGAAGAAACTTCTGGCCGCGTTGTCCACGTTCACAGCCCTCGCCGGCGCCGCTTCGGCTGCCGACCTGCCGCGCCGCGCGGAGCCCCCGCCGGTGTTCACGCCCGTCCCGGTGTTCACCTGGACCGGTGGGTACTTCGGTTTCAACGCTGGCTATGCGTTTGACGCCAGCAGCCGCAGCACCGGCTCGGCCTTCGCGGTGCCGGTGCCCTTCGCGACCCCCGGAACTACGGCCGTCTTCCGCAACAGCAGCCAAGACGGCTTCTCGGGCGGTGGCCAGATCGGCTACAATTACCAGTTCAACCCTGGTCGGGGTGTGGTGATCGGCTTCGAGGCCGACGCTCAGTATCTCGGCTTCGGCAGCAACCGGAATAACGCCGTGATCGTCGGCGGCGCGCTGGCGCCGGGCTTCTTAGTCACTGACCCGCGCGGTCTCTCCAGCCTCGACTTCTTCGGCACGGTCCGCGGCCGTCTCGGCTACGCCTTCGACCGCACTCTCGTGTATGGCACCGGCGGCTTCGCCTACGGCTCGGGTAGCGCGAGCCGGAACTTCGGCGGGTTTGCTGGCAACGACAGCTTCCGCACCGGCTGGACCGCAGGCGGCGGCATCGAGTTCGCGCTGGCCAACGACGCGTTCCTGAACTTCTTCCGCTCCTCGGCTGTAACGGTGAAGATCGAGGGCTTGTACGTGAACCTGGATCGCGGCACTCGCAACCAGGGTGCGTTCGTGATCGACACCGTCAACAACGTCCCGGCCGTCTTCAACCCCGTCGGACGCCGCTCCGACGAGTTCGCCGTCGTCCGCGCCGGCCTGAACTACAAATTCGGTTCGTACTAAAGTCGAGCCAAGCCGGACCGCTCCCGACATTGCGTCGGGGTGTGGGCGGCGGGCGGCGAGGGACTGGTCCTCTTCATCGCCTCCTGCCGCGTAAGATGCCACAATTCGGTTGACCGTTGCATCCCCAGCCCGATCAACCTGGCCGCAAGGTCGGCAGCGCCTCAGGAGCACCCGCTTCTGGGGCGTTTGTCGTTCTGCAAAAGCCTGAGTCATTCACCGTACATTAGCGCGTGGCCGTCGAACGACGTATCAGACATCCTTTGCTGCGCCTCCGCGGTGCCCGCAATCGCCGCTTCACATCGAGCTGCGCCAGCAACTTGCCCAAGCGCAGGAGATGCTCATCGAGGCCGCAATTGACGCCGGGCATCTGCAGGCGCGGATCAGAGCACTCCAGGCGGAACTCGTCGAGGTGCGCGCCAACCGGGATGCATGGCCGGCGGAGGCGATGCGGCTGAAAGGTGCCGCGCCATGAACGGCCTGATGGAAAGCCAGTAGCTGCAACGGCTAGAGCGGGGTTCGTCCGATCGGAAGCTGCGCTGGGCGGCTGGGGGTTGGCGGGGCAAGGAGGAGAGACCATGCCGACAACCTTGTCCGTCGATCTGCGCCAGCGCGTGGCGTCCGCGGTTTCGTCCGGGGCGACCTGCCGGCAAGCCGCCGAGCGCTTCGGCGTGAGCCGGGCTAGCGCCAGCCGTTGGTCGCAGCAGAAGCGGCGCGTGGGCCACGTCGCGCCCAAGCCGCTGGGCGGCGACCAGCGCTCCCGCCACATCGAGGCTCATGCCGACCTCATCCGGCAGACCTACCAAGCCCGCCCGCAGGTCCTCCTGCGCGCGTTGCGTGAGGCTCTTCAGGAACGCGGGGTCGCGGTCAGCACCAGCTCTCTGTCGCGCTTCTTCGCCCGGCACCGGATCACGCGCAAAAAGGGGCTCTGCACGCAGCTGAGCAGGAGCGCGAGGACGTAAGAGCGGCGCGTGAGGCTTGGTATGAGGCGCAGCCCGAGCTCGATCCGGACCGTCTCGTGTTCCTGGACGAGACGGCGGCCAACACCAGCATGGTCCGCCGCGATAGTTGGGCTCCGCGCGGCGAGCGCTGCCGGATCGCGGCGCCCGCTGGTCATTGGAAGACCACCACGGTCATCGCCGGGCTGAGGACGAGCGGGCCCGAGGCGGTTGCGCTGCTGGACGGGCCCGTGACGGGCGAGCGCTTCCGAACCTACGTGGCCGAGACGCTGGTCCCGACCCTGAGGCCGGGCGACACGCTCATCCTGGACAACCTCGGCGTCCACAAGGTGGCAGGCGTGCGCGAGGCGATCGAAGCAGCCGGAGCCCGGCTCTTGTACCTCCCGCCGTACTCCCCTGAGTTCAACCCGATCGAACAAGCCTTCGCAAAACTCAAAGCGCTCCTGCGCAGCGCGGCGGCGCGCACGGTCAGCGATCTCTGGGCGGCGATCCACAAAGCCTTCACGCGCTTCTCGCCCGAAGAATGCCGCAACTACTTCACAGCTGCCGGCTACGAGGACGACGCTTGTGCTTCAAACTGATTGGGCCGCGCTCTAGAGCGTGTTATGAACCAGCCAGCGACGAATATTTGCATCAGCTGATGCGCCTCTGACGCAAATTCCCGGTCTGATCTTTGGGGAGCTTGGCGCCCGGGGCTGAATGCTCCGCTCATGAAGAGCAACCATAGCACGGCCGGAACTAGCTACTGCTAGACGCGAGTAAAATCAGTGACTTACTGGGCTGCAGGTTCATAACAGCCTCTAGGGCCCAGGCGGGTCCGGCATGTTGTGCCGATACGACCAGATGAGGCCCCACTTCGCGCTCGTCAGCGTTGCCACGCCCGGCTGGTGTCCCAGGAACCTGCCCGTCAGCTCCGTGGCCTGGGCAATCGCGACCTGCATCGTGGTAGCGTCGAAGATCGCGTTCTCGACGTCCACTCCCCCACGGGGTCGGTGCCGAGCAATCCGTAGCTGGTACTCCGGGGCAGAAGGCATGGAGCTGAAGCCTTCACTCCGCTTTCGGCTTCGGCTTCGGCCGGGGAAGCTCGACGATTTTTCCGGTGAGCGGATTGAGGATGTGCAAAGCGGTACGCCTAACGCAGGAACAGCCGACCTCTACCGGATCACGACGAGATCGAGGCCGCAGGTAGAATTGAGCGTAGATCGTTAAAGATTGGCGCTCCTCACGGCTCTCGCGAATTACATCGCATCGCCGCGGGCTAGTTTCGCTGATTGAACCAGATTGCCCGGGGTCACGTGCTGAAGACAGGCTGATGCCAGGGCGATTTTACGCTGGGGCATGATCTCCTAATCGGGGCAGTATGGCTATTGAATACAATATAAAACTTGTCATTGTGCGCGATCGAATAACTCGCGGCCGCGGAAACGCGGTTTTTGTAACTGTCAGATAAGGTACGAAAGTTGCTTGAAGCCCTTGACCCGTGTCTCATTGCATCAACCTATGTTTTCGAGAGCCGTCTGATTTGGAAACGGGGGCTGCGTCATGGCGAATTCTGTCTGGTCAGGCGCGGGTAGTCGCTCGAATCCGTCTCCCGCAGCCGGAACTTCCAGCTCGCCTGAGACGCCGCTCGTCGGCTTCATCCATCCCCAGGTCGCGCAGGCAGTCTACACCGTCCTCGTCGAACTCGGCGCAAATGCCGACGCCCTCGTGGCCGAGGTCGGCCTCGATCCGGATTACTTGGACGGGGGCAACACCCTGGTCTCCTACGCCGTGTTCGGCCGCCTGATCGCCCTCGGAGCCGAGCGCACCGGCTGTCGCCACCTAAGTCTCCTCATCGGCCAGCGGACGGCCCTGGCCTCGCTCGGGCCAATGGGCCTGCTGATGCGCAACTCGGACACGGTTGGGGACGCCCTGCGCGCTCTCGAAGAGCACGTCGGCAGGCGGAACTGGGGCGCGGTGATCGGGCTCGGCACGTGTGGCGGCGTAGCGGTCCTCAGTCACTCACCCTACCGCCCAGGAGCTGAGGGGGCAGCCCACAATTCTGAGCGGGCGCTTGCCACCATGACCAACCTGCTGCGGGAGCTGTGCGGGCCCGGCTTGGCTCCGTTGGAGGTGTTGCTACCGCGCTCCGCCCCGCGGGACACGCGGCCCTACAGCGCCTTCTTTCGTGCGCCGCTCCGGTTCAACGAGGAGGTGGCCACGCTGGTGTTCCCGGCCGAACTCCTGGAGCAGCCGATCGCGGGCGCGGACCCGGTCGCCTGCCGAGCCCTCAAACGGCAGATCCGCCAAATCGGCGTCGACCAGCCGCATACCCTGACGGACGAGCTGCGCCGCTTCCTTCAGACCAGTGTCACCCAGCTGCGCTGCACAGCCGACCGGGTTGCGCACAGGCAAATGACGAACCGCCGCACCATGGCCCGCCGGTTGCGGGCGGAGGGCACGAGCTTCAAGCAGCTCACCAGTGAGACGCAGTTCCAGGTGGCACAGCGGCTGCTGGTCGACACCGGGTTGAGCGTGACGCAGGTCTCAGAGGCCCTGCACTTCTCCGAACCCGCAGCCTTCACGCATGCGTTCCGGCGCTGGTCGGGCAAGGCCCCGAGCGTCTAGAGGCTGGAGAACCGGTCGACGGACGCTAAAGCACAGCGTGAGGATCCGCGGCCTGAGCCGCGGTGTCGTAAACGGCTGCACTGAAGACTGTGCGGCGAGGCGCCCGGCGACCCTTGGCTGCCAGCTCAGGGGCCCGTGGGAACTCAACAGGTCCGTTGCGGCGTTGATGCCTTGCGACCGCGTAGCTGGCTGACCAAGCACCAGTTGCAGGCCGTCAGATCTATAGTTCTGGCGCTTCCGCTATCCTGGCTGGGCATGAGCGACACCACCGACGATCCCTTCACCCCCGAGCAGCTGACCGAGCTGGTCCTGATGCAAGCGGAGAACTCGGCGCAGATCGCGAAGGACCTCACGGCTATGGCGCATCAGTCGCTGGCGGCCCTGGTGATGAACGCGCTCCTGCTGCACGAGTTGGAGCGCGTCGGCCTGGTGAGCCACGAGGACGTGATCACTGAGGCCATTCGGCGGGCGAAGTCGATCCATCCGCCAGAGCTAGGCGCCGGCGTGGCCCGGGTAATCAAGACCGTCTTCGACGGGGAGGTGCGCGCCGAAGATTTCTCCACCGGCATCGGCGGTAGTCAGACGGACGCAAAACATTGATGCGTCGGCCCGGGTGCTGCTGGGTGCAGGAACGATTGGCGTCTGGCGCCGCAGGGTTAGAGCTGTTGCCGGTCAGGTAGCGGAGGCCAAGTCGTCCTTGTAGCCGGCCGCGGCGAGGTAGTTGCGGCACTGCTGCGGAGTGAAGCACGAGAAGGCCTGCCGGATCGCCGCCCTGAGTTCCGAGATCGTGCAGGCTGCCGCGCTGAGCAACAGCGCCGTGAGCTTGACGAAGGCTCGCTCAATCGGGTTGAAATCAGGGCATCTCAGCCCCGGCCTATTCCAACAACGACCTTCTTTCCACCAGGGCCGGAATTTCTTCGACCAAATTTGGCGAGCTGCTGCGCAGCACAGTGCACTCCTCGATGAGGCACGCTCGTTGCGCGAGATGTCGGGTCTGCGACAAAGCTGTTGTTAGATAGAGACTGCAACGCAAAGGAAAGAAAAGTATCCTCCGTGATGTTGCCCTGGATGTTGCCCGAGGCGCTGCCACCGAGCTTTTCAACTAAATTCTCGGAGAGGAAAGATAAGGCAAAGCTCGTGCGGTGACAGACGAAGCCGGCGCAGATCCGTTCGCGGTACCTGCCCCGCGAGGCCACCAATATCCGGGCACGGCTTTCGATGGATGTCCCCTCGGATCAAGCGACGTCGTCCGGACGGTAATACAGATGAAACGAGGCGTGTTCCGGCGTCTGTCGATCTTACTGAAAGGCATGCCCGTCCGTCTCGGGCTGCATCCACCTGTCACGAAGTCAAAAGCCATGACCCTCGGGATCTTACCTCCCCTTGTTCTTGCCGCTTGCCTGACCTCGCCTGCGCTTGCCCAGTCGGTGATCGACGTGGACCAGCCGGCGGCGCTCATCCACGGCAACTATTGCGGGCTCGGCAACAACGCGCCTCGTCTCCCCATCGACGCGCTCGATGCTGCCTGCGCCCGGCACGACGCCTGCACCCCTGCCGGCGGCCTCCCCTTGCGAGCATGCAATCTGAGGTTCCAACGAGAGACGGCGTTTATTTCGCGTGATCGGCGGCAGCCCGACGACGTGCGTGCGTTGGCGGGCTTCATCTCCGCTGGCGCGGCTCTTCTACCCTTCGACCCCGTAGCCCCGGTCGTTGGCGCCAGCGTGCCGGCGGCCGGACGTTATAGCGGGAATCCGCCCGGCCCATACAGGCCTGCCTACTACGCCTACTAGCGCCGTCCCGGAGCTCGCTAGCTGCTAACCAGGATTGAGGTCCAGCATACAGATGATCGCGCACAACAGGTAGGCGATCCGGGATCAAAAACGTAGTACCGTTTTCGTGGCTGGGGACATGGAGAATGCTATGCGCAAATTTGTTTTGGTGTCCCTGGCCGCGCTCGGCATGGGCTCGTTCGTCGCCGCGGATTCCGCTGAGGCCCGCGGTGGCTTCGGTGGCGGCGGCTTCCGAGGCGGCGGTGGCGGCTTCGGAGGTGGTGGTTTCCGCGGCGGCGGCTTTGGTGGCGGCGGATACCGCGGTGGTGGGTTCGGCGGTGGCGGCTGGCGCGGCGGCGTAGGTGGTTATCGAGGCGTGGCTGGTGGCTACCGCGGCGGTTTCTACGGCGGGCGCGGCTTCTACGGCGGGCGCGGCTACGGCTACCGGGGGTACGGGTACGGTGGCCGCGGTTATGGCTACGGCGTCGGTGCAGGTCTTGCCGGTCTCGCGGTCGGCACGGCGGTCGGGGCTGCGGCCAGCAACTACTACGGCGGCTACGGCTACGGCGACTCCTACTATGGCGGCTACGCCCCCGCCGCCTACGGCTACAGCTACCCCACGCAGGGGTACGGCGGCTGCACCTGCGGCTACTAACACCAGTTCATGAACACCGGGTCCACTCCGTACAAGCCTGCCGCAAACGCGTACCCGGTGGTGTTCACCACCAATTAGGCATTCCGACCGAGCTTGCCGCCTTCGTGTCGGATCGGCTTACGATCCACATCGCAGTGTTCTGCGTGTCGTCGGAACCGCGGCCGAGGCGCTTCCTCCGTCCGGATACTCAGGCTTTTCGGCAAGACGCGCGGCCGCTGTGAAGATCGGCTCTCAGCCGCTGGCATTGATCTTCAGGCGGCAAAGACGGCTTATGAGCTGACCGATCAGCCGCATCAGCGAAGAAACTTTACGAGAAGGGCGAGCTTTTCTGGGAAAAGCGCAGATAGATCAAGAGCATGGCGAGTGACGTTGCGTTGAGGCATAGCGCCCAACCGTAACTTGTCATGTGATGTGCGCCAATTGGGTTTCCAACGGTGCCTAAGCCGATGAGAGATCCTAGCACGGCGAGCACAGTGAAGAGGCATGCGAATGCAAGCATAACACCCTCCCTAACACGGATCGATAATAGCCTCAGTTGATCTGAGTAGCTTGCTGATCCGAGAGCATTCTAATCACCGGTCACGCTTACTTGCAATAGGGCTTGCAGCACCGCGAACTGCCGTCGGTAGGCGGGGAGCCGAGAGCGGCAAAGATACCCGCAGGTCACTCCTACCGGGCCGTGGCGGCTGCCGACGGAGCATCTATGGGGGCTGCTATGGTGGGCGTGGTGTCTACGGCTACCGGGGTGGCGTCCACGGGTACCGCGGCGGAGTCTACGGCGGGCGACGCGTCGGCGTCTACAGAGGCGGCTTCCATGGCGGCCGAGGCTTTCGCCGGTAGGTGAGGAAGGGGCAGCACGCCCGGTCCGACTGTCGGACCGACAACCGGATGGGTTGAGGTGACCCGTCGCATCAAGCGACCGATCTGGCGGCACGGCACAATCGCTCAGGCGCTCGCCATGCTGGCGATCCGGGATAGAGCGATGTCTGCCCCTCTAATCATGCCTCTAGCGATGGCGGCTATGTTCACGGCCGGGGCCATCCTGATCCTGCAGCTGGAGCAGCATGCCGAGCACGTCAGAGCCGTGCTCTGGGTCACCTACCTCCTCCTGGCAACATTTAACGCTCTAACTCTGCTCGATCGCCTGGCCAACGACCACCGAAGCCCGCGGGTCGCGACGACCGAAGTGGAGAGCCGGACATTGTCATCGCAGGTACCGGGGTTAGAGCTGATTGAGGCTAACTGGCGACCGCTGAAGGCTAATCAGTGATCCTGATTGACGAATTGGTATTAATATAAGCTGTCTAATAGGCGGAGGCCTAAGCGGTTGCGCGTGCGGATTGTCCAGTCGAATTGAGCTGCGGGCGCGGTTGCCGTGCGCATTGGGGGCGGCCCGCGGGTTCGCATTCGCGGCCGTCCTGGTGACGGTCAGCGGTAGATCAAAACGGGCAGTTTGGAATGCGTGAGAACTTTCATGGTCTCACTGCCAATGACGAGGGCGGAAATGCCACGACTGCCATGCGAGGCCATGACGATGAGGTCACAGCCCCGGGCGCCGGCGGTTTCGATAATGGCCTCGTACGGTTGCCGGTCCTCGACTTTCACGACCTCGCAAGGGACACTAACCTGCTTGGCTTCCTGCTCGGCTTCGGTGAGCCTGCGCTCGGCCTCGGCATGTGCATCTCGCCTGAACTGATCCGCGTACGGGTTCGACGGCCCCAAAGCCAATGTCGGGAGCCGGTGAACTACCGTGAGCACTGTCACCTTCGCTCCGACAGTCTTAGCGAGCGACATAGCTTGCTTCACGGCCGAGGCGGAAAGTGGCGTCCCGTCGGTAGGGACAAGAATGTGCTGGTACATCGGGATCTCCCCCAGACATCCGCGAGTCACGCTCCAGTGGTGTTCTGAGCCGACCCGTAGGGCTCGTTCCGGTTTATAGCAGTAATCACCTACTGAGTTGTAGGGCTGAAGCTTCCGGGGCCATTTCTGAGGCTCCAAGAAGGTCCTTATGGCTCGACGAGCTCGGACAGATGCAAGTCGGTGGTCAGGTGGCCGACCGGCGGGCAAACTCGTCCGGGAGCCTGTCGCTCATTGAAAACCACGCTCGTCGCAAGCCATTCGTTTAGACCAAGTCAGCCGACGTAATCTTCGCCCGCGTCGCCCACTTCTGCAAACGGACTTCTCACTCAGACCATTAGCAGTGTCGATCGGCCGACTTGGCGCTCTAAGTCAACAGGATGACCAGGACCATTCCCCAGATTGTCAGAAGCGTGTTGCTGACCGCATAGGTCACCGTATAGCCGAGGCCGGGGATTTGACTCTTTGCCCGATCGTTGACCATCCCAAGCGAAGCCGTCGTGGTGCGGGCGCCTGAGACAGCCCCAAGCAAAATGGCGTCGTCGAAGCGGAACAGGTACTTTCCCGCATACATAGCAAGAACAAGCGGTAGGGTAGTGGCGAATATACCCCAAAGGAAGATGCCGAAACCGAGCTGCTGCAATCCGGCGATGAATTTCGGTCCCGAGGAGATTCCAACAATCGCAATGAAAACGTTCAAGCCGACCGAGTTCATGAACCAGACCGTCGAGGACGGGATCCGCCCAAACTTAGGGCGCACGGAACGCAACCAGCCGAAGAATAGGCCCGAGATCAAGGCGCCCCCGGATGTTGAGAGCGTCAGCGGCACCCCGCCGACGTTGAAGACGATCGCCCCCACCAGTGCGCCAATCGCGATCGCCGCGCCGATGAACATAACGTCGGCCACATCGGTCGCGCGGTCGGGATATCCGATCGCGTTGGTGGCCAGGCTCACGTCCTGACTGCGGCCTACAAGCGTGAGAATGTCTCCGCGATTGATCTTGGTGCTCGGCAGGATCGGGATGTCGATCGCGGTAGCTCCCCGTGTAATTTTCCGTAAAAACACTCCTCGCGCCCAGGGACTTTGCGCCAGCTCTGCTAACGAGCGGCCGTCGACTTCCTTGCTAGTTACGTAGACATCAAGACCCTCAACGGGAACCGCGAGCATTTCCCTGTCATCTACTTCTTCCGCCGCCGTGCCGATCAGATCTACCAGAACCTCGCGCCGTCCCGCGACAGCAACCACATCTCCCGCCTGGATGACGGTATCAGCGTTTGCATCCATGATCTCCCGACCGCGGCGAACCCGTTCGATATAGATCCGCTGCTCCGGCAGCATCCGCTCTGCTTCTTCCGCCGTCTTCCCAACGATGATCCCGTCCGGCCGAACGCGGTAGGCACGCAGATCGAACTGGTGCCATGCGGTTCCGGGCCCCCCGGCTACCCTTGTCCCGCCATGCTTCTCCTCGTATCGCCTGCAGGCATCTTCGAGATCGATGCCCAACAGCGCCGGGCCGAGCAGAGCGATGACCACTGCAGAACCGAGCGTGCCGAAGATGTAGGTAATGGCGTAGGCTACCGGCATCGCATCGAGGAGAGCCTTGCTTTGATCTTCGGGAATCGGCAACCGGTTGATCGCGTCGGTCGCGAGACCCATGGAGGCAGAGATCGTCTGCGAGCCAGCATAGAGACCAGCTGCGGACCCCGCATCATAGCCCCCAAGCTTCGCCGCAAGATAACCACCCGCGAGGCAAAACACGCAGACAACGGCGGCAAAGAGGGCTTGTGGAAGACCATCCTTCGCGACACCCCGGACGAATTGTGGTCCCACTGCGTAACCGATCGCGAACAGGAACATAAGGAAGAAGAACGGCTTGAGCGGCCCAGTCACGCTGATGCCGATCTGGCCGATGATCACGGCGGCAATGAGTGTCGCCGTCACGGCGCCGATCCCAAGACCCTTGTATGTGAAGGATCCGAAATAATAGCCGAATGCGAGGGCGATAAAGATAGCGATCTCAGGATACTGACGAAGCGTGTTTGCAAACCACTCGAACATGTAGGCCTCCTATTCGGGTTCGCTTCGTCCCTCTGCTTGCAACCTTATCTATGCCGCTCTCCGGCTCCCCTTCGGAGTCGCGGATGATTTGGCTCGACGTTTCGCTGCGATAGCATCCGGTTTGAGCAGCTTAAGACCTCTCGTCTTCTCGTAGCCGTGGATCTCCTTCACATCGAGCTTACGCATGAAATCCACGGTCTCTTGCGTCAGTACTTGGCCCGGCACCATGATCGGGAACCCGGGAGGATAGGGAATGACGAAGTTGGCCGAGATCATCTCCGGCCCCTCCCGTAGCCGCCGATCGCATTCCGGACCGAACAGGGGCACGTATTCACAAAACGAAGGATCGTAGGCGCTGAAAAATGCCGCGCGGATATCGCCTTCGGGTGTGTTTTCGCCTGAGTCTTCGCGGAAAATCTGGTGAAAGTGACTGAAATTCGGCAGATCCGGCACGTCGGTCATCAACGACTTAACGCGAGTCTCAAAAGTGGCGCGTTCCGCTTCCCCGCCGGCGGCAAGCCCGTCCTCGATATTGCGAGCGATCTCCACCAAAACACGAATCAGGTGGGCGACATCGCTACGAGTATTGTTGATGTTCGACTGCAGCAGTACACTGTTTCGCGACGTCTTGTTGAGCTGAATGTCGTATTTGCTCGCCAGCAGGCCCTTGAATTGCGTGCCGTCGAAGCCCGCCGTGCCACAGACGAGCGTCATGCGCGTCGGATCAAGATAGAACTCATCCTCACTCATGGCGCGAACGACGTCGGCCCAAGTCGCACTCGGATCAAGGTAGTCCTTGAAACCGGACTGGCGGTACTCCGCCGGGATCATGCCCTCGGCTCCAAGGACGTTGAAATAGCGCGACACCAGCGGATGCGTGTTGACTGCCTTTCGGATTCTGAGCGCGATCTCGATCGCGTTCATGACCAGCCCGTAGCCCTCGAGCTCCATTTGACGGCGGGCCACGTCGAGGCTCGCGATGAGCTGCTGGTTAGGGCTGGTCGAGGCATGCGTGAATACCGCCTCGCGGAACTGCGCCTGCACGGTGTGGAAGTCGACATCCTTGACCAAGAGCATGGAGCCCTGCCGTATCGCGGACATCGATTTGTGGGTTGAGTTCGTCTGGTAGACCCGAAGCCGTACCTGACGTGGGTCGGGCACCAACCGCGTCTTCAGTAGCACCTCATCCGAAGGCTGGCTTCCAAGCTCACGCTGCTGGTCCTCATAGGCGTCGAGCGAGGCAGGATCCGTCAACCAAGCTTCGATATCGGCTGCCGCTCCCATCGCGGTGCGAGGACGAAGGAAAGGCGAAAACCGCGCGAATCCAGACCAGGCCTCGTCCCAGAGGAAGATCAGATCCGGCTTGATCGCGAGGCATTCCTCCATCACCCGGCGTACGTTGTACATGTGACCATCGAAGGTGCAGTTGGTCAGATCGAGCAGCTTGACCCGCTCCAGGCGACCATCAGCGCGGGACGCGAGCAGCGCCCGCTTGATTTCCGCCAGCGGGACGGCTCCATACATCGAGTATTCCGTCATCGGGAACGCCTCGACGTAGATCGGCTGCACGCCGGAGAGCACCATGCCGTAGTGGTGCGACTTGTGACAGTTCCGGTCAACGATGGCGATGTCGTCAGGCCCGAGCAGAGCTTGAACCGCCATCTTGTTCGAGGTCGAGGTCCCGTTGGTCACGAAGAAGACGTGGTCGGCGCCGAAGGCGCGCGCTGCCATGTCCTGCGCCCGCTTGATGGTACCGGTCGGTTCGAGAAGGCTGTCCAGACCGCCCGTCGTCGCACTACTCTCGGCTAGGAACAGGTTGATGCCGTAGAATGCGCCGAGGTCGCGGATCCAATCGGATTTGAAAACCGACTTGCCGCGCGCGATCGGGAGCGCATGGAAAGTTCCGACAGGCCGCCGCGCGTACCGCTTAAGATTATCGAAGAAGGGTGTCTCGTATCGGTCCTGAACGCCCTCGAGGATCGAGAGGTGGATTTCCAGAGGCTCTTCGACCGCATAGAAGATTCGGCGCACGCAATCCGCGGCCGGATCGCCCGCGAGTTCCTCAACCCGGCGCTCCGAGAGGATGAAGATGTCGAGCTCCGGCCGGATGCGCTTCAAAGCGCCGGCAAGACGCAAGGCGGAAGTGCTGCGATCGTCGTTCACGCCCAGTGTTTGCAGAACGTCCCGCAGCACAGGCGCGTCAAAACGCGACCGGAATGTGAAGCCCTCCGGCACGACCGCTGAAATGATGGACGGGTTGATCGCCGCCGCGCAGAATGCATCTTCGAATGAACCGACGAAAATCGGCTCGTAAACGAACGCATCTTCAGGGCGGCGAAGCCGCTTCACCTCTTGGGCGAGCGCCGGCCACCGAGAAGCTGGTTGCGCGGACACGAACAGCACTTCAAAATAGGGGCGGCGCACGTCTGCCTCGCCCAGACCAGGGGGCATTACGTCGCCGACCTCGTCCGGCTCCAGCTCGGCACGCGGATCCCATTCCGTACCCCGGTCTCGGTAAGCCCGTGTGAGCAATGCATTGGAGATCCGGAGCGCCATGCGGGCGGTCCCGCTCGCGTCGTTCTCCGCGACACGGTCGCGGAGCGCCGCCAAGAGCTTCGGTCCCGGATAGGCGTGGTACCCCTCAACCGGGTCGATTGCCTGGATAGCGGTTTCAAGATCCTCCCGCTGCTTGGTGCCAGCCTGCCAGGCTTCGGCAATGACCGCGATATCTCGCCATCGATCAAATCGACCCGAGTGCATGAGCAAAAACTGATCGATGCGCTGCGTGGGCTTATTCGCGCCGCGATCGACCGAACGGGGGCTGAGGCTCTTCGAAGAGCGGGTATTCGCCTTCGCACTGAACGGGGTGCGCGTTTCATCTGCCTTCGACATCAAGATAACTTTCTTCTAGCCTAGCCAGCTCAGGCGAAAGCTGATGACAGGCCTCATCTATCGATGTACGTTAATGCTGCTCCACCCAACCTCGCTTGATCGAATGGGACAGGGGCCTTGCTTCCTTTGAGATTTGTTGTAGTCGCAATCACAAACTATATCTTCAGAACTCGATTTATTTCAGCGCAACCCAAACGGGTTGGAACCGATACAATGCCAATTTCTCGAAGGATTTTGATGCTTTGGGTCGGTTCTATAAGCGGATTTGCTGGATCAATCGCTTACAATTACATTGCGTTTGATGAGATGCTACCATTTAATCGCATCTTACTTTCGATCATTGTCACTCTGGTAGTGGCTTGGGCTTTATTAAAACTCGCAAATAAGGTGAGAGATCTGCGTTGATCTGACAGCTGGGAGTACGACCATTGCGGCGCGGGAGCTTCCAACCAGCTGGACGCCTCCAAAAACCAGTCTGACGGCAGCTTCTGGAAGGGTGGGCTGGGAGTTTGGGCGCTTTGTGGATCTCACGCGACCTACACGCCAGCCCGATCCGGGCCGGATCGCCTCCCTCCTGGTCCTCAGACCGTCCTCGTTCGGGAGTCGTTGAGCCAGACCGCCCGGTTCATGTTGTAGACGAGGTTGGCTAGCCCGATCTTCACTGCGGCGCGGGCCATGACGATGGTGCGCACGACGAGCGCCATCGGCCCCTTCTGCCGGGCGAAGACGTGCTCGACAGCGGCGCGGACCTTCGACTTCCGACCGTTGGCGCGGGCGACGTTCCTCGCCATCGGTTTACCTGGCGGCTTCTTGCGATGAATGCGGGCTCGCCAGTTCAGCGATTGTCGTCCGGTTCAAGCTCGTCGTGAACTGCCGAGCTCGGGCCGATATTTCGACGACAAGCGTTTTGCGATGTCCCGAGCGATCAAGCGGTGCGGGCATATAGGATCCACACTGGACCACGATGTCGTTTGTTGCGGCGATGACACCTGTTGGCGCGCTTTGGATCACAGTGGAGTGTACGAGATGCGACGCATAAGGCTCGTGGTGTTTGTCGCTCTGTTCCTTGGGAGTTGGCTTAGCTTGGGCTCACCGGAGAAGGGGCAGTTTGGCGTCAGCGTGGCCGAGGCGGCCGGGGGCTGCGGCCTTGGCTTTCACCGCGGACCGTATGGTGGCTGCCGGCGGAACGGCTATGGGGGCTACTACGGTGGGCGGGGTGTCTACGGCTACCGGGGCGGGGCCGTCTATGGCTACCGTCGCGGCGTTTATGGCTATCGGGGCGGGCGCGTTTACGGCTACCGCGGGGGCCGGGTCTACGGCGGACGCGCCGCTTACGGCCGTCGAGTCGGCGGTTTCCACGGCGGCCGTGCCTTTTACGGAGGCGGTCGGTTTCGCCGCTAGCGCGCCATCGGAGCAGAAAGAAACCGATAGTGGCTGACTGCTTGGTCGCTGAAGTTGCGATTGCGATCGTCCCGTCGTTGGATGAGGATTGGTGGTCGGCTAGTCATCTGCGACGGTGCTGAGGAGACACGAGAAGCACCGTGGTCATCCAGGCCGGCAACATCACCTGGCCAGACTTCTTGAGGGGGACAGGTCCAGGCAAATCGAGGCCGCCCCACTTGCCACGGTTGAATGTGCGTCAGCCGCAGCGCGTACTGTCTAAGATAATGCGCCTCGGCCGGCTGCAGGCGTACGACAAAGTCTGGAAAGGCGGCCGTAGAAGGGACGGTTCCGTTCGGCGGCGGGAGTGCCCGGCATGATCACGACCGCTCAGCTTGCGTCACGGGCACTAGGCGAATACCTCGCCGCCGAGCTCCAGAGCACGTTCGGTACCAGCCAAGCGCCTTTGGCCGAGAGGGTCGGCGCCGCTGCGCGCCTTGCCCTTGAATGCTTGGGGAACTCTGACGCGCTTTACCACGATTTAGAACACACCCTGCTTGTGACGCAGGTCGGCCTCGACATTTTGCGCGGCAAAACTCTACTTGAGTTCACTTCGCCCGAGGACTGGGCACACCTGCTGGCCGCCTGCCTCTTTCATGACATCGGATACGTCCGAGGCGTTCTGAGAGGCGATTGCCCTGTGAAGGGATATATCATCGACGATGCGGGCCACCGCATCGTGCTGCCGCGTGGCGCCTCAGACGCGGCGCTGACCGCCTACCACGTCGACCGATCCAAATTGTTTGTCGCCGCGCGATTTGGCCAATCGGAAATCCTGGACGCGAACCGCGTCATGCGCGCCATCGAGCAAACTCGCTTTCCGGCCAAGCCCAGCGCCCTAGACAGCCATTCGGACGATGAGGCCTGCCTGGTCCGGGCGGCGGATCTGATCGGGCAGATGGGTGACCTACTCTACCTCCGTAAAGTCAATGCGCTCTTCCACGAGTTTGAGGAGGCCGGGACCAACGCCACCCTGGGCTACACATCGCCTGGCGATCTGGTCGAACGATACCCGGAGTTCTTTTGGCAAAGCGTATCTTCGCATCTGGAGAGCGCGCTAAAGTACTTGGAGGTGACGGTGAGCGGGCGCCAATGGATCGCCGGCCTGCAGTCCAATGTATTTCGGGCGGAACGCACAGCCGCGTTCGGACGGTCTCACGGGCTTGAGAACTGGTAGGAGCGGATAGCGCCTCAAGACGGGCACTTGGCCGCAACCCACACCTCGGGTGCCACGCCCTGCTTCTTCAGCAGCTTACATGTCTGCTTCTGGGCGGCTCGTCTCTCTTGTTTTGCCGTGAGCATAGACCGCCTCAAGCTTAGCAATGCCAGCCGTCTCAGAGCTCGGGGTGATGAGAGCCCCACAGCTGCGAGGTAGCGCAGTGCTAGCGCAGCGCCCTGATGTCCTCTGCCCTATCAATGACTTAGCCGTGCTCGCGTTCAGATCATAATCCTTGTGTCGGGGGTTCAAATCCCTCCCTCGCTACCATCGAATTCACCCGCCCAGTCCATGACTCGGCGGGTTTTTCATTGCGCCGCGCAGTTCGGGCGGCGCGCGACCGGCTGATGCCGGTTCGGTGAGATCGAGCGAGCTGCGGTCGGCCGCGATTACCGGACCACCTCGTGTCACCCGACCGGGCCTGCATCCAGCGACATCCGGAATCGCAGCCGCACCACCCCGGAATCGTCGCGAACGGCGGCGACGAAATCCTGCCGTCCGGGTCCGTCGGACAGACTCTGGGCAATCCGCATCATGATCTTCACCGCCTGGGACCGGGCCGATGCCAGATCAGGCAAGTCGTATCCCTCCCGGTCGCGGACGATGTCGGTTCCGTCGTGCAGATCGATGAGGAAGCGAGGCATGAGGCGGCGGCTCGGCGAGGCGGGTCCAACATCAACGCTACGCAGTTCCCGCGCCGGAATGCGTACTCCTTTTTCGGTACCGCGCGGCATCCGAGGGGGCGCTGCGTGGCGGTCACGGGCCAAGGGGGAGTGACGCCCTGCCGCGCCGTGACGCGAAGACCCTTCGTCACCGCAACTCGATCACGCGACCAACGCGGTCGCCGACACCGCGGATTCAGATCACCGCCGGACCGCGGAGGCTTCGGAGCCGCGTCGACGGATTGCGCATCCACGGCGGTTCAAACGCCGAGATCCGCTCCCCGGCCATCACACATGAGAGGAGAATGCGGCTACGACCGGTCTGAAGGCGCCGACGATCGCGGGGTCGAGCCGGCCCGCCATGCCCTCCAGAATCGCATAGGCCGCCTCGCTGTCCATGGGCGGCTTGTAGGGCCTCTGCTCGATCAGGGCCGCGTGAATGTCACAGACGGTGACGAGGCGGACGAGGTCGGGAATGTCGGGTGCCCTCAGTCGGTCCGGATAGCCGGAGCCATCGAGCATCTCGTGGTGGGAGCGGACGACGCGCAGCATCTGCGGCTCGAAGCCCTGATCGACGAGCATGCTGTGCCCCTTTTCCGGGTGTAGGCGCATCACCGCCAACTCGGTCTCGTCGAGCCGGCCGGGCTTGTTGAGGATCGCCGCCGGAATATGGATCTTGCCGACGTCGTGCAGAAGCGCCGCCTTGGTCAGGCGGTGACGCTCCTGCTCCCCGAGGCCGAGGCTCGCCGCGAAGGCCGCCGCCAGCCCGGCGACGAGGAGGCAGTGCTGGTGCGTGGCATCGTCGAACTGGCGCACCGCCCGGACCCAGTCCCTGATACCGGTATCCCGGATGGCGTCGTCGATGGCCTGGGTGCCGTTGTCGATGACCCCGGGCGTGATCGGCTGATCCGGGACGAAGACCGAGGCGTAGAAGCCGCGGACTTCGGCGGCCGTCCGCACGGCGCAGCTGGGCAACGGCGCTTCATCGGCCGGCGCCGGCGTGCGAGACATCCCGAGCGCGCTCCGCAGCAGATCCGTGTCGAACGGCGCGCTGAATGTGTGCGTCGCACCGAGCATCACCCCGAGCATCCGGGTCCGTGGGCTGTCGGTGTGCAGCAGGACGACCAGGGGGGCACCGCGGCGGTTCTGCAGCAGGAAACCGCGCAGGCGCCCGACGGTCGCGGCGCCGAGATCGAGGACGTCGGTGATCAGAACCGTCGCGGCGCCGGCCGACGCATCCGCGGCGAAAAGGTCGTGGATCTCGCAGGGTCGGTCACCGGAGAGGTCTTCCGCGAGGCGCCTGCTGCGCGCGGGATCGTCCGTGATCAGAAGTATCCGGCCCATCGACGCTTCTTCCGGGTCGCGCCTAGGGAAACATCGCGTCGACCGTATCCTGCGAGACGGTGGCCTCGCCCGGCAGGACAGGACCGTTCAAGAGGGCCGCCTCTCCGCTACGCTTGTGGGAACCGAGCTTCGCCGGCATGGGAGCCTCGCCGGGGCCGGACCAGAGGCGCAGCATCTCGCCGACCCGTTCCTCCACCAGCACGATGATTTTGACCACCTTGGAGATCCGCTGGCCGGTGAGATCCTGGAAGTTGCAGGCCTCGAAGATGGTCTGCATCTCGGCCTGGATCGCCTCCGCATCGGTCCGGGTGGCGGCGTCGTCGGACCGCTTGACGATTCCGCGAGCGAGGGACTCCACCGTCTCGGAAGCTGTCAGGATTGCGTTGGTGGCCTCTTCGGTGCCTTGCACCACCGCGTGAAGTTCGTCGCGGACGCGACAGGTTTCCTGTTCCTGCCGGAGATCGGCGATCTCCTCGCGGGTCCGGGCGATCGCCTCCGAAATCGAGACGAGCTGGCGCCGCAGGAGCCCGACACCCTCTTCAATGGAGACAGCTTGAGGCAGAGCGCGGGCCATGAAATGGATCGCCATTCCGTTTATTTCAGCAGAGGAAAATATCAGTAATGTATTAATCTGCGCTTAATGGGGCTTATCTCTCGAGGATTCGTCGACCATCTCCGTCCGGACTCTCAGAGACTCCGCTTCCTCGACGGCCTCTCGCCCTCAGTTTGCGCGATGTCGATCAATTGGCTTGGCCAACAGAAAGCGTTCGATTTTTTGGGCGCTGTCGCGGCCGTCGCGCCGACCCACAGCGCCGTCCGGGTGCAATTCAACCAATAATTGATGTTAAAGATTGTATTTCAATCCTACATGCGAGTCGAACGCGACGGACAGTCAACTTTGACTCGCCGTGCATGAAGAAAAGTAAGTTTTTGATGCTCTCCTGCATCGCGGAGCGCACAGATTTGAGCTGGAATGTGAGAACGGCACTTCGACCGGTGGTTGGCTGGCTCGACGCCCGCCACCATGCTGCGCGCCTCGCGCAGGCGCGCGACGGTGCGACGGCCGTGGAGTTCGCTTTGGTGGCGCTCCCGTTCTTTGCACTGGTCGGCGCGAGCCTCGAGAACGGGATCGTTTTCTGGGAGCAGGAAATCCTGCAGCAGGCCGTCGCCGACGCGAGCCGTCAGATTTACACAGGCTCTTTCCAGACCGCGAATGCCGGGACCACCGATCCTGCGACGTTGATGTCCCGTTTCCGGACGGCCATCTGCACGCAATCGAACGGCACGCCGCGCGTGACGATCTTCAACTGCGCCAACGTGCGCGTCAGCGTCACGCAGGCCGGCAGTTATGCCACCGCGACCACGGTCTCGCCGGTGGCGACCGATGCCAGCGGCACCAGCAACTGGAACGCCAATTTCGCCAGTTATTCCTGCGCCGGCGCCTCCGCCATCGTGGTGGTGCAGGCCGCCGTGGACATCCCGGTTTTCTTCCCGCTGCTCGGTGCGGCCACGCCGAGCCTGCCGAACCGGCGCCGGGTGATCCAGGCCGCGACGGTGTTCAAGGTGGAGCCCTACACCACCCAGTCCGTGTGCTCCTGATGGGTGAATGGCGGGGAGCCCTGGCGCGCTACCGACGCGACGAACGCGGGATCGCCGCGGTCGAGTTCGCCTTCGTGTTGCCGCTGCTCATCGTCCTCTACTTCGCCACCGCGGAACTTACCCGCATGGTCGACGCGAACCGCAAGCTGACGCTGTTCGCGCGGACGCTGAGCGATCTCTCGGGGCGCGCGGACAATCCGAATCCCTCCGCCGACAGCATGGCGACCATTGCCGGCGCCGCGACCGCAATCCTCCGTCCGCTGGATGCGTCGGGTCTTCAGATCGTCGTCAACGCCATGGGGGTCGAGTCGATCTCGGGCACGCTCTACGGGGGTGTCTGCTCTAGCTGGCCCCAGAATGCGGCGAAGCGTCCGGCGCAGCAGCTCAACGGAACCAACGGCCTCCCCCCGACGCCGGCAGTCTATCAGTACGACGGCGCACGCTACATCCTGGCCGAAGTCACGATGACCTACACGCCGATCATCGGCAGCGCCCTGTACAAGTGGATCTTCGGCACCCGCGGACTGACCTTCACACGGCAGGTCCCGTGGTCCGAGCGCACCGCGAGCGAAATCATCATGCCAGGCGGCGTGGCCTGCCCGGTCTTCAACTAGCGACCCAGGGGCGACAGGTGTCCGTTTTCCCAGACCGGGCCACCCGGTATCTCAGGCAGCTCACCCGGGCGTACGGGCAGGCCCGGTCCGGTCAGGTCGCGCTCACCTTCGCCCTGGTCACGATGCCGATCCTGTTCGCCACGGCGGCGGCCGTGGATTACGGCCGCCGCAATGCCGCGAAGGCGCAGCTCGACGCAGCCCTCGATGGCGCCGTCCTGGCCGTCATCTCGCAGAAGACGAACACGATTTCGACGACCAACCTCCAGAACATGGAGGCCCAGTTCCGAACCGAGGCCGCCAAGGTCCCGGGCGTCACGGTGACCTCGTTCTCGCCGGGATCGCCGGTGACCAATTCGACCACCCTCAGCGTGACGGCCAGCTACACGGCGACGGTGAAGACGACGCTCGCGTCGATGATGAGAATTCCCGCGATGAATATCAACGGAATTTCGTCAAGCGTCCGCAATATGTTTCAGTATATCAACTTTTATCTTCTGCTCGACAATTCGCCATCCATGGGGCTCGCGGCAACCGACACGGATGTCGCCAATATGAAGATCGCGACCGGCGGCTGCGCCTTCGCGTGCCACCAGCACACCTTCGATAGCAAGGGGAATATCACGGGCGACAGTCAGAGTGATTTCTACCATGTCGCGTTGAAGAACAACATCAAGCTCCGCATTCAGGTGTTGCGTGATGCCGTGTCGGCGCTCGTCGATCAGGCGAATGCGAGCATGTCGCTACCGCAGCAATTCCAGATGGAAATGTGGACCTTCAACGACTCGACCACACAGACCCGTCTTCAAGCGATGACGCCGACACTGAGCCAGATCAAAACTGCCGCTCCGAACATCGACATCGCATATGCATACTACAATCAGTCGGACAACCAGACAGATTTCGAGCGTGCCATCACGAAGATGAACAGCACGATCCCCGCCAGCGGGAACGGTATCACCGCAGCGACGCCGATCCGTTTCCTGTTTCTCGTAACCGATGGTGTCGAGGATACCGCGGGGAGCGTCACGAACCAAAGCGCCGGCTTCCAGTATCAGAGCAACCGATTCATCGGGCCGTTCAGCCCGTCGACGTGCAATGCGTTGAAGAGCAATAACGTCCGGATCGGGATTATTTATACGCAATACCTGCCGATCTACGACAACAGCTTCTACAACAGCTATGTCCGACCGTACGAGTCGAAGATCGGGCCCGCTCTGCAGTCTTGCGCGTCCGACGGCCTCTACTTCCCCGTGGCCTCGGGCGGCGACATCACCGCTGCCATGCTCAAGCTGTTCTCGACGGCGGTCGCGTCCGTCCGTCTCAGCAACTGATCGGTTCCCGGGCGCGGACGGCGAAGTTCAAAATAACGCTGTCTCTCGGTACGAGCGGTGCCATTCGCATTGCCACGACCGGGATTGCCGCTCCTCCAGAATGGAGCCTGCCACCTCGCCGTCGTCTCGAAAAACCGCGTGGCCGTGCCAACCCAGGACTCCGCCGTGGCGGTGAAGCCGGGTTCCCGATGCTGAGAACGTCGATCTACGACATTACGGCGGCGATGTTCACCACTCCGCGCCGCGCGGAGATCGCTGCCGGTCCCGCGCCGTTACCGCGTGCGCCAGAGGGCAGCGATCAGGCACAGGGCAGCCAGTGCCAGGGCGAACAGCAGCCACCACAGGGTTCCCGGACCGGCCTGGGTGAGCACCACCGCCCCGACCGGGGGCGCCAGAGCCTGGGCGACCAGGGCCGGCCGGGCGAGGCGGCCGATGATCAGCGGGTAGCGAAGGGGGCCGAACAGGGCGAGCGGCACCGTGCCCCGCGCGATCGAGTAGATCCCGTTACCCCCGGCATAAAGCACCAGCCAGAGCGCGACGCCCGGTAATCCCAGTGCCAGCAGCCATAATCCGAGGGCGATCAGGCTGAAGGCCGCCGTCAGGGTCCAGAGCGGGTGATGCCGCCCCTTCAGGGCCATTTCTGCGATGCGCGCGCTCACCTGCGCGGGTCCGATCAGCGCCCCATACGAGACCGACGCGGCGAGGGATACGCCCCGCGCCTGAAGCAGGGTGAGCAGATGGACCGAGACCTGGGACATGATCGCCCCGCCGAGGATCAGGACCCCGGCAAACACCAGGAACGCCCGCCGCTCCCGCACCGACAGGCGGCCGGCGCAGGAGGGCTGCCGCTCGTCGACCGGCGGCAGCGCCGGCGCGGGCGGGATCATCAGCAGCACCAGCGGAAGCGTCACGACGATGTGCAGGCCCGCATAGGTGAGGCACGCGCCCCGCCAGCCGACATGTGCCACGAGGAAGGCCGATAACGGCCAGCAAACGGTGCTGGCGAACCCGCCCCAGAGGGTCAGGGTCGTGATCGCCGGCCGGGCCGTCGCTCCATAAAGGCGGCCGAGGGTCGCGAATGCCGGATCGTACAACCCGCACCCCATGCCGGCCCCGAGGATCAGCCAGCCGGCAAGGTAGACCGGCAGGGACGGCGACAGGGCGAGCATCGTTAACCCGGCGGCCAGCAGCACGGCCGCCAGGGCCAGAATCGGCCGCCCGCCGCGCCGGTGGATCGCTGCGCCGACATGGGGCGAGGCGAGCGCCGCAACCAGGAGGCCGAACGCCAGTCCGCCCACCACCCAGGCGAGGGGCCATCCGGTGCTCTCGGCGATCGGTCCGGCCATCACCGCCGGCAGGTAGAACGAGGAGCCCCAGGCGAGGATCTCGACCACCCCGAGGGCGGCGATCACCGGCCAGCGGCGGGTCACGGGTGGCGCGGCGGATCCGGGGTGATCTTCGATGGCGGCCACGAGGAGCCTAGCGCGGGCCGAGCAGCGGCAGCCAGGTCGCCAACGCCAGCAAGGTTGTCAGGAGCACGGGCGGGGTGATGATCAGGCCGACCTTCATGTACTGGCCCCAGGTGATCGTCTGGCCTTTGCCCGCCAGGACGTGAAGCCAGAGCAGGGTGGCGAGGCTGCCGATGGGCGTGAATTTCGGTCCGAGGTCGCAGCCGATGACGTTGGCGTAGACCATGAGCTCGCGGGTCAACGGTGACAGGTCGGGGGCCTGCTGGATGGCGAGTGCCCCGATCAGCACGCTGGGCATGTTGTTCATGATCGACGACAGGAAGGCTGCGGCGAAGCCCGTGCCGACGGTGGCGATCCAAGGACCGTGGCCCGCGAGCCACGTTAGGCCCTGCGCCAGCGCGACGGTCAGGCCGGCATTCCGCAGCCCGTAGACCACCAGGTACATGCCGAGGCTGAACAGGACGATCTGCCAGGGAGCGCCGGCCAGCACCTTGCGAACGGGGATGACGCGGCTCCGTTTCGCCAGGGCCAGAAGGACCGCCGCACCCGCGCAGGTGACGATCGACACCGGCACGGCGAACGGTGCGGTGACGAGATACGCGAGCAGGAGAAGCAGCAGCAGCGGGAATGCCGCGCGGAAGACCCGTGGATCGCGGATCGCGCCGGCGGGGCTCTCCAGGGCCTCCGATGGGTAGGTCGCCGGGATGTCACGGCGGAAATACGCTCCCAGCACGACGAGCGTCGCCGCCAGGGAGACGAGGTTCACCGGCACCATGACCGCCGCGTATCTGCCGAACGTCACGTCGAAGAAGTTGGCCGAGACGATGTTGACCAGATTGGAGATGACCAGCGGCAGGGATGTCGAGTCCGCCACGAATCCGCAGGCGACGATGAAGGCCAGCGCGGCCGGCGGTTTGAAATCGAGCCGCAGCAGGATCGACAGCACGATCGGCGTGAGCAGCAAAGCCGCGCCGTCATTGGCGAACACCGCCGCGATCATCGCACCCAGGAGCACGATCAGCGGGAAGAGCCGTCGGCCGCGGCCCCTGCCCCATCGGGCGACGTGAAGCGCCGCCCAGTGGAAGAATCCGGCCTCGTCGAGGAGTAGCGAGATGATGATGAGGGCGACGAAGGTGAAGGTCGCGTCCCAGACGATGTGCCAGACGACCGGGATGTCGCCGAGCTGGATTACGCCGGCGGTGAGGGCCGCAGCCGCACCCGCCAGGGCGCTCCACCCGATGCCCAGACCCTTCGGCTGCCAGATGACGAAGACGAGGGTGACCAGGAAAATGGCGAGCGCGAGCATCCGGGCGTCTTGATCTCGTCGTTTGTCGTCACGCTCAGGCGGTCGCGACCCGGCGGCCCAGCACGTCCACCACCCGTTCCCCATCCTCCTTCACGAACTCGCCCTGCTGGGGCGGCAACAGGTCCAGAACCAGCTCGGAGGGCCGGCACAGGCGCACGCCCCGGGGCGTCACGACCAGGGGGCGGTTGAGCAGGACCGGATGCGCCGCGATCGCCTCGAACAGCTGCGTGTCCGTCAGGGTCGGGTCGCCGAGGTTCAGTTCGGCATAGGGCGTGCCCTTCTCCCGGAGCACGTCGCGTAGCGACAGGCCGGCGCGGGCGAGGAGCCGTTCCAGAAGCGCCCGCACCGGCGGGGTCTTCAGGTACTCGATGACGTGGGGCTCGATGCCGGCGTTGCGGATCATCGCCAGGGTGTTGCGGGACGTTCCGCAATCCGGGTTGTGGTAGATCACGACATCGAACGGATCAGACATGGGCGGTGTCTCCGGATGGGCAGAGGCTCGTGGCCAGGGTTTCGGCCGTGGGCGCGCAAACCTCCGGTCGTCCCTGGCAGCAATCGCGCATCAGGAAGGCGACAAGAGCCGAAAGCGTCGGATACGCGGCGCTGTAGATGATCGAGCGGCCGTCGCGGCGCGAACTGACCAGTCTCGCGCGACTCAGCTCCTTGAGGTGATGCGAGACGGTCGCAGCGGAGACTCCGACGACGTCAGCGAGGGAGCCGGAGGCCATCCCCTCCGGACCGGCGGTCACGAGCGCCCGCACGAGCCGCAGGCGGTGCTCCTGTGCGAGGGCCGCGAAGGCCGCCAGGGCTTGCGCGTCGTCCATTTCCATTTCAATCTTCAAATGACGATTTGAACGTAAGGGAAGGTCTCGTCTTGAGCAAGAGCCCGTCTCCAGCCCCGTCGGCCCGTGACGGGTTGCCGAACGTGAGCGCGGCCCATTTCGTGGCACCGACCCGTGTGCCCCTGCCGGCGGCCCAATTCCGGCATGCCCCCCGGTTCCTCGTTCTGTACGGGTCGCTCCGCGAGCGCTCGTTCAGCCGCTTCCTGGGCCACGAGGCTGCCCGCCTCCTCGAAGCCATGGGCGGCGAGGTCCGCATCTACGACGCCGACGGGCTGCCCCTGCCCGACGACACGACCGCAGACCACCCGAAAGTCCAGGAACTCCGCGGCCTGTCGGCGTGGTCGGAAGGTCAGGTCTGGGTGTCGCCCGAGCGGCACGGCACCCTGACCGGGGTGATGAAGAGCCAGATCGATTGGCTGCCTCTGTCCGAAGGGAGCCTGCGACCGACCCAGGGCCGGACCCTCGCGGTGATGCAGGTCTCGGGCGGCTCCCAGAGTTTCAATGCCGTGAATGCCCTGCGCGTGCTCGGCCGGTGGATGCGGATGATCACCATCCCGAACCAGTCTTCCGTGCCGATGGCCTACCGGGAGTTCGACGACGCAGGCAGGATGAAGCCGGGTCCGCTCTACGACAGGGTCGTGGATGTATGCGAGGAGCTCATGAAGTTCACGCTGCTGACCCGCGAGCGTTCCGATGACCTCGTCGATCGCTACAGCGAACGGAAAGAGCGCGATCCGGATCGGCTGCAGGCGGTGGCAGCGGATATCGGTTTCGCGAAGCGGTAGCCGTTCGGCCCCTACTGGAAGCGGCGCATTTCCGGAGCCAGTGACCGCCCCGCATCGAGCAGGGCGCGAACCTTCCGGGTTGCGTGCAGGAGAATATCCGGCCGCGCGTCGTCGTAGGAGGTCTCATCGACGAAGCTCTGCAGGGCCTCCGTGAGGCGGTCCTCGATCTCGTCCATCAGCGCCAGCCCGCCCGGACCTTCCCGCCGGAGATGCGCATCGGCCAGTGCCAGATACGCCGCGCTCGCCAGCAGGAAGGCGATCCCGTTCGCTTCCTGGGCGGCGTCGCAACTCCCGTCGCCACCATTCGTGCCGTCTGCGACGTCGTCGTCCATCGGCCTATGTACTCCCCATCCGCTGCCCCCGCTCTGCGGCGCGCGCAGCGCGAAGCAAAGTAGAGAAAAAGGGGTCGGTCCCGTGACCATTCGGGCATCCGGGTACGCTTTCGCGTCGTCAGCCGCCCGGATCGGCTTGGTCTTGAGCAGCGCGCCGGTCGCGCATCCTGCGGAGAGCGCGACGCCATGCGGACACCACTGCCTCCCGCCTCCGGGCGTCACCATCCCGGCTCCGATCGAGGGGCCGAGCGTCGCTGTCCGCGGTTGCGCGTCGGGCGTTGGGATCTTGGTTCATCGTTGCCTCCCTGTCGTGTCGAGACAGACAGACACCCGATCCGCTGACGCCGCGGTGAGCCCGCACACCTGGGCTGCGAAAAGCGCGTGCGGTCGGACACAAGCGGTCGCTTGGCTCCCGTGGAGGCGTTGCGGGCACGGGTCGGCCGTCGGAGAGCGCAGTCGCGGCGCGTAACGCTCTGCGGGCGCCGCGCCGTGTCTCGATCGGTTCGACCATTCGCGACCGAGCAATTTTTCTGATCGTGGACCGAAGAGTTTTTCAGCAGCGCGGTCCTACTTTTTCAGAGTATTGTCAGCAGCCGGCATCAGCCTCGTGCAATGCCGCAAATATTGATGCGGTGCAATATCGATTGTATGCAAAACTCAGCTGATCCCAGGGGCCGACATGTCCCGGCATCGACGGGGCGGCGCATGGCAAAGTCGGAGGCGGCGGGCGTGAAGGCCGGCCGCACGTCCCAATGCCGGGGAGGATCACAGGCTCCATGAGGAAGAACAAGGTCATCTCGGCGGAGGAGGCGATCGCGCTGATCCGTGAGAACGACGTGGTGACCACCACGGGGTTCGTCCAGAGCTGCATCCCGGAGGCCCTGCACGCCGCCCTCGAGAAGCGGTACGTCGAGACCGGATCGCCGCGTGGACTGACCCTGATCATGACGGCTGGCGCCGGGGACAGCAAAGGGCTCGGGACAGGCCGTCTGCATCACGACGGCCTGCTCACGCGGGTCATCGCCGCCAATTTCGGCCGTATGCCGAAGGTCGCCAAGGCGGCACAGGACAACCTGATCCGCGGATACAACCTTCCGCAGGGCGTCATTTCGCAGCTCTACCGGGCCTGCGCCGCCGGCCAGCCCGGGCTGTTCTCGAAGGTTGGCCTGAAGACCTACGTCGATCCGCGCCACGGCGGCGCGAAGGTCAACGAACTGACCACGGAGGACATCGTCAAGCTCGTCGAGGTCGATGGCGAGGAATGGCTCTTCTACACCGCCACCAAGATCGACGTGGCCTTCATCCGCGCCACCTCGGCCGATCCCTCGGGGAACCTCTCCTACGAGAAGGAGGCGCTGACCCTGGACTGTCTCGCGCAGGCCATGGCGGCCCGCAACAACGGCGGCATCGTCATCGCCCAGGTCGAGCGCATCGTCGATGACGGCTATCTCTTGCCGAAGGACGTGCGCGTGCCCGGCATCCTGGTGGACTGTGTCGTGGTCGCCGAGCCCGAGATGCACCGCATGAATTACGGCGTGATGCACGATGCGGCGCTTGCAGGGGAGATCCGGGTGCCGGTGACCGGCATCAAGCGGATGGCCCTCAACGAGCGCAAGATCATCGCCCGCCGCGCCGCCTTCGAGTTGCCGCCGAACGGCGTCGTCAATCTCGGCGTCGGCGCGCCGGAGGGCATCTCGTCTGTCGCCAACGAGGAGAAGATCACCCCCTACATCACCCTCACCACCGAGGCCGGGGCGGTCGGCGGCGTGCTGGCGTCCGGCTCGAGCTTCGGCGCTGCGACCAACGCCGATTGCATCATCGACCAGAACCAGATGTTCGACTTCTACGACGGCGGCGGTCTCGACATGACCTGCCTCGGCATGGCGGAATGCGATGCCGCCGGCAACGTCAACACCTCGAAGTTCGGCGGCAAGCTGAACGGCTGCGGCGGCTTCATCAACATTTCGCAGAATGCCCGCACGGTGGTGTTCGCCGGGACCTTCACGGCCGGCGGCCTCGAGATCGCGGTCAACGACGGTCAGATGCGGATCGTCACCGAGGGCAGAGCCCGCAAGTTCGTCGGCGCGGTGCAGCAGAACACCTTTTCAGGTCCCTACGCCGTCGAGCGCTCGCAGCCGGTCCTCTACGTCACCGAGCGCTGCGTGTTCCAGCTGACCGCGGACGGCCTGGAACTCATCGAGGTTGCGCCGGGGATCGACATCGAGCGCGACATCCTCGCCCACATGGATTTCGCGCCCGTCGTGCGCAATCCGGTGCCGATGGATTCCCGCATCTTCCGCGAAGAGCCGATGGAGCTGATCTCGGATCTGCTCAACCTCGATCTCAAGTCGCGCGTGAGCTACGATGGAGAGCGAAACATCCTCTTCATCAACCTCGAAGGCTGGTACTGCCGGGTGAAGGGCGACATGGACGAGCTGCGCATGACCATCGTCGAGGCGTGCCGGAAGGCGGGTCAGCGGGTCAATGCCGTGATCAACCACGACGGCTTCCGGCTCAACGAGAACTTGGTCGACGATTACGCCGGCATGGTCCAGTACGTGCAGGCGAATTACTACGCGACCACGACTCGCTACGCGACCAGCGCGTTCCTGCGCCTGAAGATGGAGGAAGCGCTCAACAGGCGCGGTGTGGCGCCGCACGTCTTCGAGCGGAAGGAGGAGGCGCAGGCCTTCGTCAGCAGCACCGAGGACAGGAAGGCGCGCAAGCGCATCTCGCCGGCGGTCGCCTCGGCGGCCTGAAGACGGGGCTCTTGCGGCGCCGCCAACCCGGGCGTGGTACGGGGTGCTGGCCGCCTCAGCAGTCAGGCAAGCCGAGGATCCGGCGCGACTCCTCGGCCAGGATCGCGTGACGGACCGATTCCGGGCCGCCATTCGGCGTGTCTTCGGCGGCCTGCGTGACGAGCGTCCTGAACCGTTTCCGATCCAGTCCGCGGCCGCGCAGGCTTTGGAGGGCGGCGTCCAGCACCGCCTTGACGGCGTGGGCGCGCTGGCGCTCGCGCTCGAGTTCGTCGGCAAGCTGTCGATCCCCGAGTTGGTCCGCGTCTCGTAATCCCTTCGAGAGAGGCTTTGCCACGGCGGAGAAACCCGCCTCCTCCGAGTGCACGCTTGGCTCTTTGCCCTCTGTGAGCACCTTCGTTCCCTCTTCCAGCAGGATCTGATGCTGGACCGCTGCCGAGGGGTGCGCCGGGACATTCCGGCTCGCCGCTCCGATCAGGCTCTTGAATCTGTCGCGATCCAAGCCGAAGCGGCCGATGCTCGATCGGAGGGCGCGAAGGACGGCGCGGAGGGCGTCGGTCCGATAGGCCGCCTCCAGGATCTGGTCCCGCAATCCGGCCGCCGAGGCCAATTGGAGAAACGCATCGTCCGGCAATTGCCGCTTTTGATCCGCCAGCTCGACGATCACCCGATGCATGAGGGTCGACCGCCGGCTGCGGGTCTGGTCCGGCGGAAGGCGCCGGGCTCCCTTGCGGAGCCAGACGAAGAATTCCGTCGCTTCCATTTCGAGGGAATCTTCGACGCGCAGGTCGAGATAGCCGAGCTGTGACAGCTCGAGGATCATGAGAGAGAAGCTCGACGGCACGAACACCCAGGCATGCGCATCGACGTAATCGGGCGCCTGCGCGGCAGCACGCCATTGCGCCTCGTCGGTGAGCGGGTTCACCGGAATCGCCGGGCGCCTGTCGGCACCCGACCAAGCTCCGGCGGATCCATCCTTGAGCGCCATGTTCAGGCCGTAGTCGATCTGCGTGCGAAGCGAGTGACGGTCCCGCTTCTCCAGGAAGGCCGCGATGGCGTCGGCCGTACCGGTAAGGCTGCGGAAGACGTCGAAACATTTGCGCTTGTCGGGCACCGCCAGGATCACGACGCCGTCCGGTCGCAACAGGGTTTCGGCGGCACGCAGGAACGAGACGATGTCGGGCGTGTGCTCGATGACGTGGCTGGCAATGAACGCATCGAAACTGCCGTGCCGGTCCACCGGAACGGCATCGGCGATCGACCCGCCCGTCCAGACGCAATCGACCGCCTCGATCCGGTCGATCGTCTGGTCATGGTACTTCCTGATCAGCTCTTCGCGGGGGACGTGATCGATGACGAAGGTCTTCCAGCCGTCACGCTTGGGTGCAAGCGGACTGAAGCTCGGGCCGATCTCGACGATACGGGCGTCCTTGGACAGCGACCGGAGAAGTTGCTGCGCTCGGTTCATTCCATCTCGACTCCATGCACGTGCTTCGCGAATGCGATCACTGTCGGAACGAAGTGAAGTATTTAAAACTTTCAGTCGTCAAATTTGTAAATAAAAGCCGATCAATAATAAGTTCAAGCGGCGTCCGCCGGGCCGCCTGATCTGCGATTGCGCGAATGCCCGATCGTTCCCGAAGACGTTCGGATCCCGAAGCCAGGGTCCGCCTATTTCATGCACGAGTACGCGCCGTCGTTTGCGGCCGCAGCAATCGGCCTCCCCACGCGTCGGGATATCCGGGCGTGTTCAATCAAACTCAAATATGGTCTCCCTGAGGTGTCCGAGCATCGATAGGCCGATCGAAGTCGCGGCGCGCCCAACGATGCGCCATGGCGCCTGCCGCTGACGCCCCTCATCCCCGTTCGCGACGCCCCAGCCTGCCCCCGCCCACGCGGCACTGCTCCGGCACCTGTGGATCCGCAGCCGCCGTCCAGTATACGTCGGCCCCTCGACGCTGTCCCGGCATCGCCGGCCAAACCCAAGGCGAGGCCCCATCCTGCGCGACGATCCGATTTCCACTGCGTCGATTGCCGGGTCGGGCGGCGCCGAGACCTCCTGGGCCGAGCGTGTTGCGGATCTCGCCCACGCGGCGCTCATCGACGAACTGGAAACCTGGCCCAAGCCCGGTCTCGTCAGTCCGGTCGATTCTGGCAGTCACGATGACATGGACGCGGAGTCGCTCCGCCGCAGCGCGGCGGCGATCCGGCCGTTCTTCGCCGACCTGGTCGCGGCCGGCGGCCGGCGAGCGGAGATGGCGGAACTCCGCGCCATCGGAGTTCGGGCCGAGGCCGCGATGATGCGGGCGACCGACGGCGTGAACGCGCATCGCGGCGCCATCTTCTCCCTCGGCCTGATCTGCGCGGCTGCCGGCGTCCCCGGTGCTGGATGTGCCACCGCCGAGGCGCAGGCCGAACGCGTCGGCCAACTCTGGGGCGCGGCCATTGCCCAATCCCCGGCCTCGCCGGTGAGCCATGGCGGTCGCGCGGCGCGCCGGTTCGGTGTCGGGGGGGCCAGCGCCGAAGCGGCGGCCGGCTTCCCGACGATCCGCACGGTCGGACTGCCGGCGCTGCGGTATGGCCGCGCCTGTCTGCCTGAGGATCCCGAGGCGGCACGCGTGCATTGCTTCTTCGCTCTCCTGGCGGTCGTCGACGATACCAACCTCCTCCACCGCGGCGGGGCGCAAGGTCTCATCGGCGCGCGGGGGGAAGCGGCGTCGTTTCTCGAGTCCGGTGGGATCGCCGGGCCGGGCTGGCGGGACCGCGCGGCCGCGATCCATCACGCCTTCGTGGCCGCGCGCCTCAGTCCGGGCGGATGTGCCGATCTCCTCGCCGCAACGCTGCTTCTCGACGCGCTCGCCGTCGCGAGTTGAGGCCTGGGGGCCGGTCGGTTCGGCCGCATTCTCCTCGGCATACCGCATGCTTACATCCGGACCGTCTCCCCTCCGGATCTGGCCCACCCGTGACCCTGTTCAGGATCGCTGTCGTCGCGTTCGCCGTGCTGTTCCTTGTGCCGGTGGCGATTTCCGCTCTGCTCTACGCGACGCGCGCGCGCGGCGACTGGCGTCTCGCGGACCGCTCCAGCGTCGGTCTGCTGCCGCCGGCGGATGCCCATCCCGGGGCCGTGATGCGCGTCTTCTCGGCGCGGACCGTGAGTTGGCGCGGCATCGTGGCCACGCATAGCTGGATCGTCATCAAGGATCGCGACGCGCGCGCCTACAACCGGTTCGACTACACCGCTTGGGGCCAGCCGATCTGGGTCGACCGCTTCGTCCCGGACGGGCGGTGGTTCGGTAATGCGCCGACGATCGTGTTCGCGGCGGACGGGCCGGAGGCGGAAGCCATGCTCCCGCGGATCCGAGAGGCTGTGGCCGGGTACCGCTATGGTCGACCGGGCGACTATGTCGTCTGGCCCGGTCCGAACTCCAACACCTTCGTGGCCGCTGTCATGGCGGCGGTTCCGGAGATCCGGGCCAGCCTCCCGACGACAGCGATCGGCAAGGATTTTCCCTACGATGGCCGCTGGGTCGGCCGGACACCCTCGCGCACCGGCATCCGGTTCAATCTCGGTGGCTACGCCGGGCTCACGCTCGGCTGGGTCGAGGGCATCGAGCTGAACCTTCTCGGTGGCGTCGCGGGGATCGATCTGCGTCGACCGGCGATCAAGCTCCCGGCGCTCGGCCGCGTCGGACTCTGAGCGTCCCGGCGTGACCGGCAGCGCGCGATGCCAGTCACTTTGGCATCATGTGCAGGCCAGGGCACGAGGTCGTGGACAGGCTCCTTCGCCGTCGCGATGCTGCTGTTCAGCCCGGTGCTGCCAGTCAAGACCGGCTTCAGAACGGCCCGATCGATCTGCGACGTGCTGCTGCCTGTCGTCGCAAGCGGGACGGCGTCAGCCGCCGTTGCGGGCCATCCGGGTGGTCACGGTGCCGGCGGCAAGGCTCGGCAACGGGTCCTGGGTACCGCTCACGACCACGAGGCGCTGGACTTCGCCGCGGAGGTAGGCCTGAAGGAACCGGTCGTAGTCGCGGAACGATACGCAGCCGTTCGAATCACCCCGCGGACCCAGCATGTAGGTGTGCGCCAGTAGGCCGACGCGGCCGTAGACCGCCTCGTTGCCGCCGACCGGCGTGAGCCGGATCGCCCGGACGCCGTGGAACGGCTGCTCACGCTCGGTGAGGTCATAGGTGCCGGGCGGCGTCGGCCCGCGCATCCGCACGTTGACGAGGCGGGGATCGTCCAGGCCTTCGCCGAGGCCGGAATGCGCCTCCAGGCGCTCGCCGTTCGGCAGCGTCACGCTCTTGGCGGCGATGTTGTAGACGGCGATCCCGGCCGTGGCACTCGGCTCCCGGGCCGGCGCGAGCGGCGGTGAGATGCGCCGCTGCGGCGCCACGTCGGCGGGTCTGCTCTCCAGCGCCGTGTAGGCCAGGGCCGGCGCGTGCTCGATGCCGAAGAGCTTTTCCAGGAACGAGCGCTCGTCAGGCTTCGGCAGGGTCTGGGCCGCAGGCGGCACCTCGCGCCGCGCCATGCGCCGCTCCGACCGACGGCCAAGGCCGGCGCCAGCGGAGTTCCGGAATTCGGGCGGGCGCGGCATGGGCAGCGGGACGACCATCGGGACCCGCGGCGGCTCGGCGATCTGCGCGCCGGGCTCGGAATTGGTTTCCGGGGCGGCTTCGGGCGTGAGGGCGGGCGGTTCGATCTGGTTCCAGGCCCACCGCGACAGGGATCCACCGATCACCTCGGGCGCGGGTTCGCGATCCGGGATCCCGGTGGCGCTGGCCTCGGTGGCGGGCGCCTCGGCCGGCACCTCCGCGATCGGCGCCGGGGCCGGCATGTCCGGCCGGGCGATCACGGTCCCGGGGGACGGGATGCGATGCAGGGTGACAGCGCCGACGGCGGCCAGCCCGATGGCGCCGCTCATCACGATGAAGGGCGCCACCCAGGCGCGCCGCGCAGTGCGGATGTTGAGGCCGTCCGGCGATACGGATTCGACAGCCATGCGGATGCCCATGCTCCTCGTCTCGGAACGGGGCACGCCGACCGCCGGCCTCCGGATCATCAGGAGGAATCGCGACGGGCGGACCGGCCTCGCTCAAACGGAAACAGCGGGGTCGGGCCGGCTTTTCTGGGGCGATGCGATGGTCGATCTTGGACCGATCGAGACCATTTTTGGGCGGATCGCCATCGATCGATTGCAGTCTTCGTCGGCCAATCGATGCCGATGAGCGACTAATCGTTGTCGATCTGGCGTCCGAGCAGCGCGATTGCCTTCTCGTAAACCGGGGCGGCATTCCAGCCCTGGATCGCCGCGAAGTTAGGCTCGCCGGGCTGGTAGCCCGCGCCGGCGCGCCAGCCATGAGCCTTCAGGAAGTTGGCCGTGGACGACAGGGCGGCCCCGACGTTGTTGAGATCGCCGGTGCCGTAGGCGAGCACGTTCTTCGGCAGGAACTGCGTGTGGCCGACCTCGCCATGCGCCGCGCCACGGGTGTTCGCGGTCAGCAGACCGCGGTCGACGAGGGTCAGGGCCGCGTATAGCTGATCCGTGAAGTATTCGGAGCGGCGGCAATCGTAGGCGAGCGTGGCCACCGCGGACAGCGTGTTGACGTTGCCGCGCACGGCGCCGAACCCGGTCTCCATGCCCCAGATCGCCAGGAGCGGACCCGGCGGCACGCCGTAGCGCTGCTCGATCGACTCGAACAGGGCCGCGTTCTGCCGCTTCAAAGCGCGTCCCCGCGAGACGATGGTCGGGCCGCCGCGCTTGGCAAGGAACTGGTCCAGCGACAGCTTGAAGCTGTGCTGCCCCCGGTCCGCCGAGATGGTGGCGGTGGAGTAGGCGGTGGTCTGCAGCGCCGCGAGGCTGGTCGCACTGGCCCGGCCGCGCGCCTCCTCGGCGAACTGACGCTTCCACGCCTCGAAACCGCCTGCCGTGTTCCCGCATTGCGCGGCCTGCGCCTGCCCGGCGCTGAGGGCGATTCCGGCGATGGCCGCCACCGCGAAGGTCTGACGCAGCAAATTCTCGATCACGCGAAATACTCCTCCGGCGCGTCCTCGCGCCCTGTCCCGCTGGGGATACCGGGTCACAACTCGTCGATATCAGGGCGAGAAGATGTCGAAGCAGCGACCTTCAGGCTTCTCGCCCTCACAACATCGCGCATTCGCGGATCCACGACGAGACCGCAAGGGCATCGGGATGCGGGCATCGTGAACGGGGCATGATCGACCGGGTGCATGGCGCCGGCTGCGTGGTGTGGCAGCAAAGCAAAACCTGCACCCCTGATCGCGCGTCTCACCATCTTCCCAGAAGTTCTGCGCTGCAAATTGATGATTTGCCAACGAAACGAATACATCGATCGGGATGCAATGGACTTGTCACAACCTTGTCAAACGATCGACATAGCTTTGCCGGCGGAAAGATTTGTCCGGAGAGGCGGCGTGGGGTCGATGATGGTCCAGGCGGCTTGGTGCGCCCCGAGATCCCGCCTCTCGCACGCCCGCCTGTTTTGATCGGCCCGCGGCGCCCCACGATGCCAGCGATCGCACCGGCCGTCCCCCGGCCATCGCGGGTGGCGCGGGCAGGCCGGTCCCTGGAGACGGCCTCGGCCGGGCCGGGCCGCGACGGCCTCCCCTTCTCGCGGGACCCGGCCTGATCCGGGACGCCCGACCGAGACCCGCAGCCGGCGGCAGGAAGAATCCGCCGGCCTTCCGACCTTGCCGACAACGAGACAGGACACCCATGGCCATCGGAATGCACGACACCGGTCCGTCGCGCGCGGGCGCTCTCAGCGCCGATCTCGACCGCGACGGCGTCGCCAGGGCCTACGGCCGCTGGGCGCCGGTCTACGACCTCGTCTTCGGGCCGGTCTTTGCGCAGGGCCGGACCCTGGCGGCCGCGGCAGCGGAACGGATCGGCGGTCGGATCCTGGAGGTCGGCGTCGGCACCGGACTGTCCCTTCCGGCGTATCGACGCGCCCACAGCGTCGTCGGGATCGACATCTCGGCACCCATGCTGGAGAAGGCGCGCCAGCGCGTGGCGCGGATGCGCCTGCCCAACGTCGAGCGCCTCGCCGTCATGGATGCCGAGCACCTCGACTTCGCCGACGCCTCCTTCGACGTGGTCGTTGCCCAATACGTCGTCACGGCGGTCCCCAATCCAGAGACGGCCCTCGACGAATTTGCTCGCGTGCTGCGCCCCGGCGGCGAGATCGTCATCACGACGCGGATCGGTGCCGAGGCGGGCCTGCGTCGCACCGTGGAGCACGCCCTCGCGCCGGTGACGAGCCGCCTCGGCTGGCGGACAGAATTCGCCTGGAATCGCTATGCCGCCTGGGCCGCGGGGGCTCCCGTGGAGATCGTCGAGCGCCGGGCGCTGCCGCCCCTCGGCCACTTCTCCCTCCTGCGCCTGCGCAAGCGCGACGCCTGAGCGCGGATCACCGTCGACCAGCCCACAACCTTTCGATCGGGGAAGCACACCATGGCGAGCTTTCTGGAGGCGCTGCGCTTACAGCGCTGGGACGACCACCGGTACTATCACCACAACCGCGTCAATCAGAGTTTGCATGTTGTCAGCGCCATCAGCTTCCTGGTGGCCTACGCGCTGGCGTTCAAGGACCCGGCCACGGCGGCCCTGATCGGCTGGCTCGTGGCGATGACCTCCCGTCAGGCGGGCCACCTGTTCTTCGAGCCCAAGGGCTACGACCACGTCAACGACGCCACGCACGAGCACAAGGAAGAGATCAAGGTCGGCTACAACCTCCAGAGGAAGGTCGTGCTCCTGGCGATCTGGGCGCTGTCACCCCTGCCGCTCTACTTCGACCCGAGCCTGTTCGGGTTGATCTCGCCCCATCAGACGACCGCGGACCTGATCCGCAATGTCGGCTGGATCTGGCTGTGGCTGGCGCTCGCGGGCCTGCTGTTCCGGATGATCCAACTTTTCTTGCAGCGTGACCTGCAGACCGGCCTCGTCTGGGTCACCAAGATCCTCACGGATCCGTTCCACGACATCAAGCTCTACCACAGGGCGCCCCTGGCCCTCCTGCACGGCGAGCTGGTCGAGGAGCAGGAGCCGCACGAGCGGGGCGCCTGAGACCCGGGCCACGCGTGCCGGGCCGCCCTCCGCCCGGCTCAGCCCTGCTCAGGCGCGTGCAGGCCCAGGCGCGCGCCGAGCTTTCCGAGCCGGATGGCGGCGACCTCCCGCAGGATAGACCGGCGGATCGCCCTGTCGCTCGGCGCCCCTGCCTCCCACCAGCCGTCCGCCTGCATCGCCCGCGCCGCCGCCACGAAGCGTGCCGCTACGGCCTCGAAGGCCGCGTCGTCGTAGGCGAGGTTGAAGATCAGGCGTCCGGTCCCGACCCACGACAGAGCCAGCCCCTCCGCGCGCAGGTAGAATTGCAGCATCCAGTTGTAGCGCGACGGCTTGGTGTACAGGACCGTCCAGACCGTCGACATGGCGGCGACCCGCACCGGCAGGCCGGCCTCCGCCAGGAGAACGTTCAGGCGCCGCGCGCGTCCGTCCCAGGTCGCGTCGAGGCCGGCGTAGAGGGCGGTGACCGCTGGGCTGTCGAGCCGGTCCAGGAACGCGGCCATCGCGCCCATCACGTAGGGGTGGGCGTTGAAGGTCCCGCGGGCGAAGCAGATGTCGACCGGGCGGTCCTCGCGATAACGCCGCATCAGGTCGGCGCGTCCGCACAGGACGCCGACGGGCAGGCCGCCGCCGAGCGTTTTGCCGTAGGTGACCATGTCGGCGCGCAGGCCGAAATACGCCTGCGCCCCGCCCCGGGCGAGGCGGAAGCCGAGGAACACCTCGTCCAGGATCAGCACGATGCCGCGGGCGCTGCACACCGCCCGCAACGCCTGCAGCCAGCGGGTGTAGGCCGCACGGTCGAAGCTCGCCCTGCGGCCACTGTCGACCAGGGCGGAATCGGCCGGCGCCCCGGCATTGGGGTGCATCGCCTGAAGTGGGTTGACCAGCACGCAGGCGACGTCCCGGCGGTTCGCCAGGACCCTCAGGGTCCGTTCGGACATGTCGGCGAGGGTCAGCGTGTCGCGGGTGGGCACGGGATTGCCGATGCCGGGCTGAACCTCGCCCCACCAGCCGTGATAGGCGCCGCAGAGCCGGACGATCCGGCGGCGGCCGGTGTGGTAGCGGGCCAGCCGCACCGCCTGCATGACCGCCTCGGTGCCGGACATGTGGAACGAGACCTCGTCGAGGCCCGAGATCGCCCTGAGCCGGGTGACGTTGCCGGTGACGACCGGGTGCAGTGGCCCGAGCACCGGGCCGAGGGCCGAGACCCGCGCGCTCCCTTCCTCCAGGCAGGCGCGGTAGAAATCCACGCCGAACAGGTTCACCCCGTAGGAGCCGGCGAGGTCGTAGAAGACGTTGCCATCGAGATCCGTGATCGTCACGCCCTCTGCGGAGGCCGCGAAGGCGCCGGTGCCCAGATGCGCACGCACGTGCCGGGCGTACTGGAACGGCACCCGGTAGAGCCCGGTGAACTGGAGGTCCGAGAGCCCGTCGCGAACCGCCTCGGTCTCGGCCCGGGTCCGCGGGAAGCGCGTCCGGAACAGATCGGACAAGCGCGCGAATCCCGCCTCCCGCCGGAGGGCCACCGCCTCGTCCGGACCATCGGCGCGGAAGAACGCGTGCTCGGAATAGGCGTAGTGCGGGATCAGCCCGGCGACACGCCGCGCCATTCGGGCGTGGCCGGTCAGCGAGCGGTGTTTCGCCCGCGACAGTTGCAGGCGCTCCGCGGCCAGCGGCAGGGCGAGCGCTGCGGCGGCGGTGGCGGACAGGGTGATGAGGAGCGCGGACATCGTCCCGCGCCCTATCGGAGGCGGTTTGCGGCATGATGACGGTGTCCCGATCCCGGCTGCGGACTGTTCTGGCGCGGGTCGGCGCTCAGGAGAATCTCAACTTCCTGCTGACGAACCGACTGCCGCGCCGCCTCGCCACCCGGTTCATGGGCAGGTTCAGCCGGATCGAGCAGCCGCTGGTGCGCGACCTCTCGATCGCGACATGGCGGCTGTTCTGCGACGTCGACCTCCGCGACGCGCAGGTGACTCGCTTCCCCAGCCTGCACGCCGCCTTCGTCCGTGCCCTGTGCCCCGGCGCTCGGCCGATCGCGAGCGATCCCGCACTCCTCACGAGCCCCAGCGACGCCATCCTGGGCGCCCATGGCCGGATCGAGGCCGGGCGCCTGTTCCAGATCAAGGGCCTGTCCTACCGGCTCGGCGATCTCCTGGGCGGGGACGAGGAACTGGCGCATGATCACGAGGGAGGCTGCTACGCTACCCTGCGGCTGACCGCCGGGATGTATCACCGCTTCCACGCGCCCCATGACCTGCAGGTCGAATCGGTCCGGCACATCTGGGGCGACACCTGGAACGTGAACCCGATCGCGCTCAAGCGCGTAGAGGCGCTGTTCTGCCGCAACGAGCGCGCGGTCCTTCGGCTGCGTCTGGCGGCGGGCCACCATGCGGTCACCCTGGTGCCAGTGGCCGCGATCCTGGTGGCGGGCCTGCGTCTCGGCTTCCTGCCCGAGGGGGGTGCCCTGCGCGCGACCGGCGGCCGGACGCTGCCCTGCCGGGCGCGCCTCGCCAAGGGCGACGAGATGGGCTGGTTCGAGCATGGCTCGACCATCCTGGTTCTGGCGCCGGCGGGTTTCGCGCTCTGCCCGTCTCTCCACGAGGGCGCGCGCCTGCGCGTCGGCGAGCCCCTGATGCGCCTGCCCGATCCGTCCGGCTCGCCGATATTCTGACGGCGCGTGTCCCGGGCGGCTGCAACGCGGCCGGGAATACGATGACGCCGGCGCCTCTTTCCTCGGGCTTGCATCGAGAGGCCGCCGGTGATCGCCGCACCCCCCGTCGAACCGGAGTCCGAGCCTTCCAGCGTACCGTCCTGCGACGGCCCTCGGATGCGCGCCAAGCCCTGGGCCGAAATCCGGGTCCGGCTTTGACCCGGCCGATCTGAAGGGGGGCCGACGCCCTTGAGGTGGATCAAGGTGCCGGGGCTCGTCGCCGCACCAGAATGAACGGGGCGGCGAGGGCCGAACGGGTCGCGCTGGACCTTCGATGTCCTCGATCCCGCTGGCACCTGCCCGAGACCGACGACCGAGGCTCCCGATGATTGTCGCCCCCGCCGGCTCAGAGCCTGCCAAGTCGCCGGTGCCGCGCCACGGTTGGCGACCCGGTACGGGCCGGCGACGCGATCAGCCCCTCGTACCCAGGGCCGCGGATTTCTGGACCCGGACCCCGGCCGCCCTCGCATCGACGCTCGCCTGTGACCTCGGCGGCCTGTCATCCGACGAGGCCGCCCGCCGCCTCGCGCGCTACGGGACCAATGCCGACGCTCCGGCCGCCCTCGACAGCAGCCTGCGCGCCATCCTCCGGCGCCTTCTCGAGCCCCTTGCGCTGATCCTTCTGGTGGCGGCCTTGGTTTCAGGCCTATCCGGCGACTGGATCGGCGGCGCGATCATCGCGGTCATCCTGGCGCTGTCGATCGGGCTCGACACCGTACAGGAGGGGCACGCCCTCAAGGCCGCGGACGCCCTGCGCCGCTCGGTAGCCCTCAAGGCGGAGGTACGCCGGGACGGCGCCTTCACGACGATCCCGGTCGAAGGCGTGGTGCCGGGCGATCTCGTCCGGGTCCGGGCCGGCGACATCGTCCCAGCGGACGCCCTGATCGTCGAGAGCAACGCCTTCACGGCGGCGGAGGCGGCGCTCACCGGCGAGCCGTATCCCGTCGAGAAGGCGCCCGGCCTCGTCACGGCCACCGACCCCGCGGAAGCCTCCAACGCGCTGTTCCGCGGCGCGGTGGCACAGACCGGGGAAGCCGTCGCACTGGTCGCCGCCACCGGCCGGGCCACGATGTTCGGCGCCGCCGCCGCATCCCTCGAGGAGACCCAGAATGCGTCGCCGTTTCAGCGGGATCTGCGTGAGTTCGGTCTGGTGGTCGCCCGTCTGACGATCGCCCTCGTCATCGCCGTGCTGGCGCTGCGGGTGGCCTTCGGCCGGCCCCTCCTCGATTCGCTGCTGTTCGCCGTCGCGCTGGCGGTGGGACTCACCCCCGAACTCCTGCCGATGATCACAACGGTGACGCTGGCGCGGGGGGCGATGCGCATGGCCCAGCGGAAGGTCATCGTGAAGCGGCTCGCCGCGATCCACGACCTTGGCGCGATGACGATCCTGTGCACCGACAAGACCGGCACCCTGACCGCTGCGGAAATCGCGCTCAGCCGCAGTCTCGATGGAGCCGGCCACGACGATCCGCGGGCAGCCCGGCTCGCAGCCATCGCGGCCGATCTCGGCGGAGACCGCGGCTCCCTCGACGCCGCCCTCATCCGCGCAGTCCCAGAGGCGGCCGCCGGCTGGCATCTCGCTGGCCGGCGCGCCTTCGATTTCGCCCGGCGCACCGGCACCGTTCTGGCGGATGGCCCCGAAGGGCCGCTCCTGATCGTGAAGGGAGCACCGGAGGCGGTACTGGCTCTGTGCACGCGCCGACGCGATGGCGAAGGGTGCGTGACCATGACGGAGGCGGCGCGCGCGGAGGCGCTCGACCGCGTCCGTGCACTCGCCTGCGACGGCATGCGCAGCATCGCGGTGGCTTCACGCGACGGCTCGGTCGGCGCTGCGGCCATGGAGGAGACCGATCTGGTCCTGGAGGGCTTCAGTGCCTTCGCGGATCCGCCCAAGGCGACCGCGGCCGCGGCGGTGGCCCGCCTCGCGGCGGCGGGCGTACGCGTGAAGATCCTGTCCGGCGACGATCCGATCGTGGTGCACCGCCTCGCGGGCCTCGTCGGACTCGCCGATCAGACGACGCTGTCCGGGTCCGAACTCGCGGCGCTGAGTGACGAGGCCCTGGCCGTGCGCGTGCGCGCGGTCGACGCGTTCGGACGCCTCACGCCCGATCAGAAGGTGCGGGTGGTCCGCGCCCTGAAGGCCGACGGCGCGGTCGTGGGCTTCCTGGGCGACGGCATCAACGACGCCCCGGCCCTGCGGCAGGCCGATATCGGCCTGTCGGTGGAGGGCGCCACCGGCGTCGCGCAGGCGGCGGCCGACATGATCCTGCTGGCTCCCGATCTGGAAGTCGTGGCCGACGGCGTCGCGGAGGGGCGACGGACCTTCGCCAACATCCTGAAATACGTCCGCATGGGCGCGAGTTCGAACTTCGGCAACATGCTGTCCATGGCCGCCGCCTCGGTGGCCCTGCCGTTCCTGCCGATGCTCCCGACGCAGATCCTGCTCAACAACCTGCTCTACGACCTGTCCGAGGTCGGTATCCCCTTCGACGGGGTCAGGCCCGAGGCCACTGCCGAACCGCAGCTCTGGGACATGGGTCGCCTCGTCCGCTTCGCCTCGGTGATGGGACCATTGTCCTCCGTGTTCGATCTCCTGACTTTCGGATTGCTGCTGATTGTCTTCGGGGCCACGCCGGAGATTTTCCGTACGGCCTGGTTTCTCGAATCGATGGCAACGCAGATCCTCGTGATCTTCGTCATCCGCACGAGCAGTCGGCCTTGGCGCGATCGACCGGGCACCGCCCTCGCGGTCTCGTCGCTCGCCGCCCTCACGGTCGCCCTCGCGCTGCCGTTCACGCCGATGGGCGCCTGGTTCGGCTTCGTGCCGCCCCCTGCCCCGGTCCTCCTGGCGATCCTGGCGATCACGGTCACCTATCTGGCGCTGGCCGAACTGGTGAAGCCCTTCGTTCTCGGCACCCACGGCGCGTCCGGGCCGGGCTGGGTCCCGGTGCGGTGGCGGCACCGGTCCAGCCCGGCCTGATGTCGCAACGGACCGATCCGATGCCGCCCGAGGACCAGAACCCGATCGCGACGTTCCTGAGGCAGGCGCTGGCGGGTTCGGGGGCGGTCGAGACCATATCGACCCACATCTCCCACCTCTTCCTGGCGGGCGATCGCGTGTTCAAGTTGAAGCGCGCCGTTCGCTTCCCCTATCTCGATTTCACGAGTCCGGAGCGGCGCCTCGCCGCCTGTGCGGCGGAAGTGGCGCTCAACCGCCGCACCGCGCCCACGCTCTACGTCGGAGCACGCCGGATCACCCGCGAACCGGACGGGGCGCTGGTCTTCGACGGGTCCGGGGACCTCGTGGATGCCGTCGTCGAGATGCGCCGCTTCCCCGACGCGGACCTGCTCGACGCGATGGCGCAGGATGGGCGTCTCAGGCCGAGCCACATTGACGATCTCGCGCAGGCGCTGGCGGCCTTCCACGCCGAGGCGGAGATCTGCCGCCCATGCGGCGGGGCCGACGCCATGGCGGCCGTGATCGACATGAACGATTCCGCGCTGCGGGCGACCGGTCTGGTCCCGGCCGAGGCGGCGCAGGGTCTCGCGGCGCGGTTCAAGGCCATCCTGGCGCGCCATGCCCCGCTGCTCGATGTCCGCCGCGCCGCCGGAAAGGTCCGCCGCTGCCACGGCGATCTCACCCTACGCAACATCTGCCTGTTCGAGGGCAAGCCGATGCCGTTCGACGGTGTCGAGTTCAGCGACACCATCGCGACGACCGACGTCCTCTACGACCTCGCCTTCCTGCTGATGGATCTCTGGCACCGCGAACGCCCCGACCTCGCGAACCTGCTGCTCAACCGTTACCTCGACGCGGCGGACGAGACCGATGGGATCGGCCTGCTGCCGTTCCTGATGGCCATCCGTGCCGTGATCCGCGCCCATGTGACGGCAGCCCAGTCGGAGGGTGCGGGGGGAGCGGAGGCCGCGGAAGCGCGGGCCTATCTCGACCTCGCGACGGATCTGCTCGCGGACGCTTCCCCCACCCTGCTGGCCGTGGGTGGCTTCAGCGGGTCGGGCAAATCCAGCGTCGCTGCGGCGGCCGCGCCCTGGATCGGGCCGGCCCCGGGCGCCCGCGTCCTGTCGAGCGACCGCATCCGCAAGCGTCTGCACGGGGTCGGCGCCCTCACCCGTCTGCCTGACTCCGCCTACGGCCCCGCCACGTCGGACCGGGTCTACGCGACCTTGCGCCACGAGGCCGGCCGCATCCTGGCTGCGGGCCACGGCGCCGTGGCGGACGCGGTGTTCGATCGTCCCGAGGAACGGGCGCGGATCGAGGCCGTCGCCCGGGACCGCGGCGCACCGTTCTACGGCTTCTGGCTGGAGGCGCCCGCCGCGACCCTCGCGCATCGTCTCGCCGTGCGCGAAGGTGATCCCTCAGACGCGACGGTTGCGGTCCTGGCCGCGCAGATCAGGCGGGGTTGCGGTCCGCTCGCGTCATGGCGCCGCCTCGCGGCCGACCGGCCGCTGGCGGTCCTGCGTGCGGAGATCCTGTCCTTCTGCAGGCCCCTCTGCGTGACGGCGAAGCCGACCTCAGCGGTCAGGCCGACGCCGGTCCGCCAGGAACCGTTCGACTGACCGCCTCACGGCGTCCCAGTGCGGTGCGCGAAGAGTTGCGCGAGGGCGCAGGAGGCCAACCGCGCCGCCGTGCTGTCGGAGCGGCTCGTCAGGATGACCGAGACGCGCGCGCCGAGCAGGAGACCCGCGGCGTCGGCGCCCGCGAGATGAATCAGCTGCTTGGCGAGCATGTTGCCCGACACGAGGTCCGGCACCACAAGGATGTCGGCATCGCCCGCGACCGGCGATACGAGGGCCTTGGCGTCAGCGGCGGCGCGGGAGATGGCGGTGTCGAAGGCCAGCGGCCCGTCGACCAGGCCGCCCGCGATCTGCCCGCGCTCGGCCATCTTGCAGAGGGCCGCCGCGTCGAGGGTCGAGCCGAGTTTGGTCGAGACCGTCTCGACGGCGGAGAGGATCGCGACCTTGGGCTGCGCGATGCCGAGCGCCCGGACGAGGTCGACGGCGTTCTGCACGATGTCGCGCTTCTGCTCCAGGCTCGGCGCGATGTTGACGGCGGCATCCGTCAGGAACAGCGGCTTGGGGTAGGTCGGCACGTCGAGAGCGTAGACGTGGCTCATGCGCCGCTCGGTCCGCAGGCCTGTCGCCCGGGACATGGCGGCCGCCAGGATCTCGTCGGTGTGGAGCGCCCCCTTCATCAAGGCTGCCACTTGCCCCGCGCGGGCGAGGGAAACCGCCTTCTCCGCCGCGGCGTGGCTGTGGGGCGCCTCGACGATCTCGATGCCGTTCAGGTCGACACCCGCCGCCTGCGCCGCGGACTCGATCTTCGGCCGCGGCCCCACGAGAACCGGCACGATCAGCCCGGCCTCCCGCGCGGCGCGCAGACCTTCGAGGGAGGCCACATCGCAGGGATGGACGACGGCCGTCCGTGCCGGGGCGAAGCGGCGCGCCGCCTCGATCAGGCGAGCCCAGTGCAGGCCCCGCTCGTGCAGGTGGACCTCCGGCAGCAGGACGCGCGGCCGACGCACCTTCTCGATGGGCGCCAGCACCTCGGCTTCGCCGGTGATGACCGCTTCGCCCTGCCCGTTCAGGCAGACGCAATCGAGGCGGACCCGGTGATCGGAGGCATCCTTCTCGCGCACGGTGACGCGCGCCGTCACGGTGTCGCCGATCCGGACCGGGCGCAGGAACTTCAGGGATTGCCCGAGATAGACCGTCCCAGGTCCCGGCAACTCCGTGCCGAGCACGGCGGAGATCAGGGATCCGCCCCAGAAGCCGTGTGCGATTAACCCGTGGAAACGGTCCGTCGCGGCATAGTCCCGGTCGAGATGGGCGGGGTTCACGTCGCCAGATGCCAGGGCGAGCAGGCTGATGTCCTGTGCCCGCAGGGTGCGGGCGAGACTGGCGGTGTCGCCCACCGCGATCTCTGAGAAGGTGCGGTTCTCGATGAAGCGGAGCGGTTCCATCGGGCCGTCCCCTCAGGCCTCCAGCACGTAGGCGCCGGGGGCATCCCCGAGCACCCCGTAGCCCGAGGCCGGCGCGCCCATCGCCGGCGGCGAGACGAGTGGACCCGACCGCTCGGCCAGCCACGCGGCCCAGGCCGGCCACCAGGAGCCAATGGCCTGCGGCGTCTGCGCGATCCAGGTGTCGGGATCCCGGTAACGCTCGCTCGCCCCCGTGGTCCGGATCCGGTAACGGCCGTGCGGCCGGCCGGGCGGCGCGACGATCCCGGCATTGTGTCCGCCGCTGGCGAGGACGAAGGTCACGTCGGTATCGGCGAGGGGGTGGATCTTGAACACCGATCGCCAGGGTGCGACGTGGTCGCGCTCGGTACCCACCGCGAAGATCGGGGCGCGGATGTCGGTGACCGAGACCGGCCGTCCCGCCGCCTCGAAACGCCCCTCCGCGAGATCGTTGCCGAGGAACAGGTTCCGCAGATATTCGGCGTGCATGCGCGCCGGCAGGCGGGTCGCGTCAGCGTTCCAGGCCATCAGGTCGGTCATCGTCTGCCGCCGTCCCAGGAGATAATCGCGGACGAGCCGGGACCAGATCAGGTCGTTCGAACGCAGGAGCTGAAAGGCGCCGGCCATCTGCCGGGCATCGAGGGTGCCCTGACTCCGCATCAGACTTTCCAGGAAGCTGATCTGGCTCTCGCCGATGAACAGCGTCAGCTCTCCGGCTTCGGTGAAGTCGAGCTGCGCGGCGAAGAGGCTGAGCGAAGCGAGGCGGGCGTCGCCGTCCCGGCTCATCGCGGCGGCCGCGATGGCGAGCAGCGTGCCGCCCAGGCAATACCCGGCCGCGTGGATCGGGTGGCCGGGAACGATGGCCGAGACGGCATCGAGGGCCGCCATCACGCCGAGCCGGCGATAATCGTCGAAGGAGACGTCCCGGTCCTCCGGACCGGGGTTGCGCCAGGAGATCATGAAGACGGTGTGGCCCCGGGCCGTGAGGTACCGGACCAGGGAGTTTTCGGGCGACAGGTCGAGGATGTAGAATTTCATGATCCAGGCCGGCACGATCAGCACCGGTTCCGGCCTGACCGCAGCCACGCTCGGCGCATACTGGATCAGCTCGATCAGCCGGTTGCGGAACACGACCTTGCCGGGCGAGACCGCCACCGCGCTGCCGACCGGGAAGGCGTCGGCACCCACCGGCCGCAGAGCTTGGGCCATGCGCACCGCGTCCTCGGCGGCGTTGAGCAGGCCCGTCACGAGGTTTCCGCCGCCGGTCCGCAAGGTCTCGCCCAGCACGACCGGGTTGGTCCAGAACAGGTTCGCGGGCGAGGCGGCATCCAGAAACTGACGCGCCACGAAGGCGACGAGGTTCTCGTGGGCGCGCGAAACGCCGGGCACGCCGGTCGTGGCGTTGTGCCACCATTGCTGGGTCAGCAGGAACGACTGGCAGGCGAGGCTGAACGGCCAGACCTGCCAGGCCGGATCGTCGAAGCGGTGATCTTGGGGCAGCGGATCGATGCACGGCGCCGCGTGGCCCTGCAGCACGGCGCTCCGGGCCGCGAACTGCGCGAGCCGCATCTGCTTCCGCAGGAGCTTCATGACGAGCGTCGCCTGCTTGCCCGGCGAGAAGGCCGCGTGGATCGCCCAGTCGAACCATGCCTCGGCCAGGGCCGCGGGCGAAAGGCCGGCTGTCATCCGGGCGACGGAGGCATGCACGCTCTGATCGATCGCACGCCGGACCGGCGCGAGATCGTCCTCCTCCTCGGGGGGATCGGACCGGGTGGCCGGGCCGCGGACCTCTGCGGCCGGGAGCAACCGCAACCCGGGCCGCGGCGGCTCGACGGCAACCCCGGCCGGGTCTCTCACTTCCGCGTCCAGCATGCACGATCTCCGGCAACGCCGTGCAGGTTACGGTGCGCGCTTTCCCGTGCCGGTGATCCAGATCAAGGCACCGTCCGAAAGCGCGATCGCCGTGCGGAGCCATCAGCGGCCGCAACGGCATACGCGGGTCGCGCGCGGTAACACCGGTCGGATGCGGTCGGACCCGCGCCCCTGGGCGACCGGGAGCGCTCCGCCTCCGCGTTGCGCTGGATCAAGGCGACGGAGCCTCACCGGGACGAGCATCGCTCCAACGGTCTCGACGGATCCCGGAGGCGGCCTTGGACTACGCGAATATCCTCGTTTCCGCCGATCTCGGCGAAGCCGCTCCGGACCGGATCAGGCTCGCCGCCGGACTCGCGCGACGCTTCGAGGCGACCTTGACGGGTGCGGCCGCCCACGAGGTCCCGGCCCCCATCCTGGTCCGCGACGTCTACGACGCCATCGAGCGGGAGGGACGGAACAAGGAGCAGATCCAGGCCATCCTCGATCAGGTGCACGCGTCCTTCGAGCGCTGCGCCGGCACCGGGATCCGCACCGACTGGCATTCGTGCTTCGCCGATTCCGTGACGCATCTCGTCGAGATGGCGCGCGCCGCGGACCTCGTGGTCGTCAGCCGACAGGGACCGGGCGACGAGGATCCGGGACCCCTGGGCGTATCCCCCGGACCCGTCGTGATGGAGGCCGGCCGGCCCGTCCTCGTCGTACCGCCACGGACCGCACACCTCGCGGCCGCCCGCATCGTCGTCGCCTGGAAGGATGGTCCGGAGGCCCGGCGTGCAGTGTTGGCCGCGCTGCCCTTTCTGCGCAAGGCGGACCAGGTCTGGGTCGCGACGGTCGGCGCGCACGCGCAGCAGGAGGGTGCAGAGGACGTGGCCGGCCACCTCGCCCGGCATGGCGCCCATGCCACCGCGCATCTGCTCCATACGGCAGACGACGACGGATCGGAGATCCTGCGCTTTGCCCTTCTTCAGGACGCGGATCTGATCGTCATGGGGGCCTACGGCCATTCCCGCGTGCGCGAATGGCTGTTCGGCGGCGTCACGCGCGACATCTTCGACCGCACACCCATCGCAAGCCTCATGAGTCACTGATGTTCACCAGGAACATCCTCATCGGCACGACTGCCGCGCTGTGCGGGCTCGCCATGCCCGCCACAGCGCAGGATGCCTCTCCGGCGCGCGGCCGTGCCATCGCGCGCGCGGTCTGCGCACGCTGTCACGCCGTCCAAGCGCACGGCGCGAGCCCGATGCGCGCGGCGCCCCCCTTCCGCACCCTCGCCGCGCGCTTCCCCATCGACGACCTCGCCGATGTCCTGATCGAAGGCGTGGCGCGGCGCCACCCCGCGATGCCCGACTTCCGGCTCGCGCCGGGTGACGCTGCCAACCTCACGGCCTACCTGAAGGCGCTGCGGCCATGATCGGCGGTCAGGTCGCGGCCGCCGGTGTCGCCACGATAGGACGGGCGACCGCGCGGAGGTGGAACATGGACGGTTCGCTGCTCTACGTCAGCCGCCGGACGTGTTCCGATGACGACGTTCGCAACATCGTCGAGACGTCCCTGTCGTGGAACGCACGCCTTCACATCACGGGTGCGCTCGTCGCGTCGCGGAATCGTTTCGCGCAGATCCTCGAAGGATCCCGCGCCGGTGTGGACGAACCGATGGAGGGCATCCGCCGCGACCCGCGGGGATTGACATGTTGTCGTACGAGAACGTCGCGCAGCGCCGGTTTCCCGAGCGGACGCTGGCCTCTTCCGGCGCGTCCAACGACGTCGACGGTGTGGTCGGATCGTTGACCGATCGATCAGCTCCTCGACCGCATCCGGCCGATGTGCGCCGCCTGATCCGTGCCATCGCGGAAGTCGCGCGGGCGCGGCTCTGATCGGTTGTGGTCACGAGGCGCGGCGTCCCCCGCTCGGGCCTGTCGTTCCACGCAGGTGCGGCCGGCCGCCAAGGTGCGCAACCGCGTTGTGTTCAGCGGGTCCGCAAGGTCGGACCGGTTCGCGGTACGGCGCAGGGCCGGGCGCGCCGCCACGATCGGCCGCCCCCGCAGCTGGGGTAAACGACGTCCGCCGCTACGGCAGGCGGCCCCTGCGCGTCAGGCTGACGGTCGCGACCGTCCGGCAGGAGCTGAGTCCGGGCATCGTGAGCGTCTGTCGCTCAGTGGGACAGGAACAGCGGCACCGGGCTGCTCCGCAGGAGCGCGCGGGTGACGCCACCGAACAGGAACTCCCGCGCCCGTGAATGCCGGTAGGCCCCCATGACGATCAGGTCGGCCTGGAAGAGGCCGGCCTGGGCGCGCAGCCGGTCCGCGACGCCTCCCGAATCGGGCAGGTCGTTGACGGTCACGTTCACGCCGTGCCGCGCGAGGTGGGGAGCGAACTCGGCGCCCGGCACCGAGGCCTCGATCTCCGACTCGTCGCCCACGACTACGATTTCGACGGTTTCGGCCGCGCGCAGAATCGGCATGGCATCGTTGGCGGCGCGTGCGGCCTGGGCGCTGCCATCCCAGGCGACGATAACCTTCCGCGCCTCGAAAGGGCCATGTCCGGTCGGCACGGCGATGACCGGGCGGCCGCTCAGCAACAGCGCCTTCTCGATCATCTCGTGGTCGATGTCGAACGATTGCGGTCCGGCATCCAGGACGACCAGGTCGTGCAGGCGTGCCCGGAGGGCCAACCGGCTGACGAGGTCGGGGTAAGACAAGCTTCCCGCCTCCGTCGTGCAGATCACGCCCGCCTGTTTCGCGTCCCCGGCGGTGCGATCCGCGAGGCCGCGTGCCAACGCGTCGAGACGGTGGTCGATCCTCGCGAAACCCTCGTCGTCGAAGTCGCCGAGCCAAGCATCATCGCCCGTGAAGCGCCATGAAGCCGACTGGACCGTCAGGTGCGCGCCTGCGGCCTTGGCAAGCGTCAGGCCATAGCCGAGCGCGGACGACGGCTCCGTGTGCTCGCCTTCGATGGCGACGCCGACGAGGACATCGCGGATGGCCCCCAATGGCGATGGGGCTAGCTGGGACATGGGTCGTCTCCCGTCTGGACCGGTCCCATGGTCGTGGCCATCCGAGGGGACAGCCTTGATCCATCTCAAGGGAGGCCCCGGGCGACCGCCGGCGGCTGAGACGACGCGATCGCAGGGTGCGCTCGCGATCGCGTACCCCTGCGCGCGATCCAGCCAAGGCCTGGCCGGACGCGCAGAGCCTGGCGCTCAGATGATTCGAAGCGCGCTCACGAGAGGGCGCGGGTGGGAACGCGAGGCGCACCGCATCCGCTTGTCGTCGTCATGGCGCAGCGATCGACCATGCCGGTCAGCGTCGCGATGCCGGTGGCGAGGGCAACACCGGCCCAGTTCGAATCGAAGCGCGGCAGCCACACCCTGGCGGCAAGCCTGCGGCGGTGGAGGCCCGCATCCGGCATCCGGCCATTCGCGTCACCCCTCACGTCTGCGCGGGACCCGGCCGCCGTCTCGGTTGCCCGACGTAGCACGCGGCGGACGTGGCGGCGGATCGAGGACTCGCAATCGGGTTGGCCACCGTTTGGCGAGGGTGCGGAAGAGGGGTTCAGGACCGGCACCGGTATATCCTCTTCGTCATTGCGGGCTGCGGACGCTCCGATGGGCGTGGGTGAAAGTGCAGTGTCGCCGAGCCGGACCATGATGCAGCACCCTCTTGAAGGTGCTGCGTCCTGACCGAGCCTCGCGACCGCCTCGACCTTGGCGCCGCGTTGGCCCAGAACCTTGACGTGGATCAAACGCGGCGGTCGACGCTGGTCCGGTGTCGGCGCGAAAAGCGCAGGACCGCTCGCGACAGATCAAGGCGCGCGTGCGACGACCCGATCAGGCTGGATGTTCAGCCGGAATGGGGTAAGCGCACGCAGTCCCCTCAGCGTGCGCCTGGGGCCGCTCCGCGTGAGCCGCCGCGCCCACGAGTCCCGCGGCGGGCTGGCCGAGGACCGTCAGGCACCGTATTGCGGAACACGGGTTGTCCGACCGCCTTTGCAGGCGAGCATGCCCAGGACGACCTCCCACGCCAGAGGCTTCTCGACCAGCGGCACGCCGGCCGCGCGGGCGCGCGCACGGATGCCGGGGTCGGGATGACCGGTGATCAGAACGACGGGGACGCGGACATCGAGTTGGCGCAGCCGGCCGAGCACCTCAAGGCCATCCATCCCCGGCATGACGTGGTCGAGGAGCACGAAAGCCGGCTCCGGCCCGGGAAACGCCGCCAGCAGTTCTCGACCGCCCGAGAAGGTCTCGACGCAGTGCCCCTCGCTCTCGAGGAGAAAGCGGGTGGAGTGCAAGACGGCGTGGTCGTCGTCCACCACGTAAATGGTCGGCTCGCTCGGTGACATGATGCAGGCCTGGAAACGTTGGTTTGGATCCTCCGACCCTTGAACATCGCCAGGTATGCTCCGGGCCGCCTTGACCTATCTCAACCGACGCTCGCCCGTCGGGAAACCGTGATCGCGCGCGTGGCGCCGACGACGATGCGGGCCTCGACGGGGGTGGCGTGTACCGCCGCCGGGTTCCGGATGACGGCCGGACCGCGGACGCTCTGTTGCCAGCCGGCGAACGCGGTGGCCTGAGGCCGATCGGGGCAGCGGCGTCGCTTTTATCGTCTTCCGCTGGCCCGATGCTGGCGCCAGCGCGTGCCATCGGCCGGCGCACGATGGGCGCGTCTCGAAGTGGCCGGCAGAACCCGGCAAGACACGCATACGCTCGGGCGGTGATGTACGTTCATTCGACAGGGCCGGCGGCATCGGCAACCGTATGCAGGCGGCGACGCCTCAGCCCAAGACGTCTCGCAGTTCGGTCCGGTGCTTCACGATCCGAGCGCCGGATCGGCGACCTCCGCAACGGGACTTCGTCTCGGGTGTCTCCGGGACAGCGTGTCGAGGGCCTGCCGGAGCAGGGCATACTTGGCCTGGGTGACGCGTAGCTCACGGAACCAGTCAATCAGACCCTTCCACGGGTCGTTGAGCTGTTTCAGACCGGCGACGACGGCGACGACGGTGCCGAGTTCCGTCGCGCCCTTCACGACGAGGTAGCCGCCGACGCCGAGGGTCAGTCCGATGCCGAGGTGATGCATCAGGTTCATCAGGAAATTCATCGAGAACTTCAGCTGAAAGATGCCCATGTTGAGCTGGAACACCCGGTCGATGCGCGCGGCCTGAAGCCTGGACGGCTTGAGATGGTGGTTGCCGATGATGCCGCCGCTGATGCGGCGCAAGGCGCCGGTCCTGGTGACGACGCGCTGGTTGATGGCCCGCTGCATCAGCGGCACGAAGATCATCTGAGGCGTGAAGACGGCGAGCGCCAGGAGCGCCATCAGCGGGTTGAGGTACAGCATGTACGCGAAGGTCCCGGCGACGATGCCGCCCTGCAGCACCGGTTCCGACACGCTGATCCCGACGAACGCGCCGACCGGCTCCGCCTCCGCCAGGATGAGCGAGACTTCGACGCCTTCGACTTCGGCACGATGTTCCGGGGCGAGGTATCCGAAATCCCCGAGCAGCATCTTGCGGAGGCGGCGGACGGCGCTCTCGCTGACATAGCTGCGGTAGACGTTGAGCCCGAGCTTCAGGGCGCCCATCGCCAGGGCGGCAACGATATACAGCATCGCGAGCGCGGCGATGGACCGGACGCTCCCGCCAGGAAAGGCCGCGTTGACGATCCGCCGCTGCAACTCGAGGGGCGCAAGATCGGCGACGAAGAGCACCATCGCGATCAGCACCAAGGTGGGCTGATGGGATCGGCTCGCATCGGTGATGAACGCCGCGAGTGTCGGCGGCGTCGTAATCCGATCGGGCATCAGCCCGATGCTGGATGCACCGGGCGCCGGGATCGCGGACGCGGACGTCATGAAGCCTCCATGACGCCGTCTATGTCCCCATCCGGCAACGGCCGGCATTGCTCCTGATCAACCGGGCCTGGGCCGTCCCTCGCCGATGGATGCGACGGCGTTGCGGTGACTGCGTGAACCAGTAACGGGCGCCCCCGGCGAGATCTTCAGCCCCGCTTAGTGGGGAAACACCGACCTTGTCGTCATGGGCGGCTAACTCCTCGTGGGCGATCACGGTCACAGCCGGCTGCGGGACTGGATCTGCGGTGGTGCGGCCCGGGATATGCCGCAGACCGCGCCCGTCTGCTGCCTGATAGTCCACTGAGGCGGGTCATGGTCGTGCACGCCGGAGGACCGTGTGCCTCGACGAGGCGTGGGCCACAGGGCCGGTGCAGCGATAGCCGGGAGAACTGCGTCTCGGCCCGCGGGCACGAATGCCCGGTCCAAGCCCGCTCAATCCGCCCGACCGCCGTCGAGAATGTGCAGGGCCTGGATCCGCCCCGTTTCGACGTACGGATGGTCCAGGCTGTCGAGCAGGTCCGCGATGATGTCGTCCAGTTCGGACGCCGCTGTGCCGTAGAGCTGGAATGCGCATTGCCGGCATGCGCGCTCACCCGAATCGATGGATCCGCCCATCGCGGCGATCTCGTCCCACCCTCTTTGGCGCAGGGCCAACGCGAGTTGGCGATACTGTGCCAGGATGTCGGCGCCAACCTTGGCAGCTGTGGCCTGGATCGCCGCTTCGCCCGCATCTGCGATGGATGGGATGTCTTTGCCTACCATCGTCATTCTCCAGGATGGATCCGAGCCGATTGCCGCCGCGCCCGCTGCCGGCCATCCGACGCGCGCCGATGGATCGGGCGGGAAGGAAGCGAATGGCGGGACACCGTCAGCGCACCAAGCCTGGGTCCTCGCCATATTCGAACGCCCTGTCTGACGAGCATGACCGACGACGTCGGGCCGCCGGGAGGCGAGGCGCCGGCTCGTGCCCCGGGAGGGCCGGAGCAAGTACCGGACGGAGCCAAGGAATCGCGCGTCGGCGCGGGCGCGACATTGACGTGGGTCAACAGCTCGAAGGGGCGCGTGCGACACGACTCAGGCCGCCCGAAGATGCCGCTGGATCTCGCTGACCGTATGCTTGGTGAGATCTTGGTCGATCTCCGCGATGACCGAGCGCCGGAGCCGTTCCGGCAGAGCGATTCGCAACTCCGCGAGCGTCCGTTGCGGTGCGACGACGACCAGGGCGGGGACCGGTTCGAGACGGTCCAATGCCTGCGCCACCTCATCGGTGAATCGGCGTTCGGCCAACTCGTGCCAGTCCGTCTGCTCGATGGCGCTCCGACGGTCGCCGAGCCTGACCCGGGGCGGCTTGTCCGTACCCTGGTCGCGCGTCGGGGGGTTCGGCGGCGCCTCGAAGACCCGTCGGACCTGTAGGTCCAGTTGCAACGGGTGACCTTCGTTGAGAAGCACCAGGACTTTGCGGCCGTCGGCCACGATGACGTAGCCGCCGTGTGGGATCATGAGGTTGCGCTTGCCGGCCATGTGATCCTCCCTGCCTGCCACTCAGTGGCTCATCAGGCAGCAAACTGGGGTTCGGGCGAGCAGGGTGCGGGTGACACCCCCGAAGGCCCACTCGCGCAGGCGACCATGGCCGTAGCCACCCGTGACGATGAGGTCGGCGCCGTGCTCGGCGGCCGCGTCGACGAGCGCCGCCGCGGCCGAGGTGCCATGCGCTTCCGTCCGTACTGGGGTGCTGCGGACGTCATGGGCCTGGAGGAACGCGACGACGTCCCGCGTCTCGGCGGAGCCCCCTCCCTCGTCGATGGCCACCACCACCGTCTGGATCGCTCGCTTCAGGAACGGCAGGGCATCCCGGACGGCGCGGCGCGCCTCGCGCGTATTCTTCCAGCCGATCGCCACCCGTTTCGCGTCGAGACGGCTGACCTTGGGCGGGACCACCAGCACCGGTCGACCGACGCGCATCAGGACATCCCCCGGGTCGACCGAGAGGCGCGAGTTTCCGTCACCCTCCCGACCGAGGACGACGAGGTCGGCGACGGCGACTTGCGACGTCAGAAAGGCCAGCGGGAAGTCGAGGTTCGAGCGCCATTCGGTCCGGCTGCGCCCGCCGGTCGCCTCCCGGAACGTCGCCTGGGCGCGTCTGAGATCGTCCRGGACGCTCTCCTGGATCGCCGGGATGCCGTACGCGCCTCCCGGCGTCGGGCCGACAGGGGCGCCCCCATAATCCGGCATCTCTGCCGCAATGCCGATCAGGCCGGCGTGAAAATCGTCAGCGAGATACGCGGCGAGGTGGATGCGATCGCGTGCAGACTCACCGAGGTCGACCGCGACCATGATGTTCGCGATGGTCATGGCAGCACTCCGATAGGCAGGGGCGGGCTATGAGGACTGCGGCGGTCCGGCTGCCCGCCGTCGGGTCAGCGTCAGTCAGCCGGTCCGCACCTCCACCGGCACTGCGACTGCGGGCACAGTCGCGGACCGGTCCAACGCCTGGATGGCACGCTGCGTCCGACAGATCCGTTCGATCCCACGCGGCGGTTCCCGGCTGCGGCGCCGATCTGAGCCGCATCGACGCTCGGCACGAATGCAAGGTCGGCGATGACGATCCGGTGGGTCAGCGTGTGGTTCATCGCGGTGCCGCTCGAAGGCGTCCCGTTCAAATCGGGTCGGGGCCGACGCTAGATCCGGCCAGCGGTTCGACATTGATCCAGCGCAAAGGCGCCGGCTGCCCGGTCTGCCGCGTCGGGTTCACGGGCGTTGGCCGTCCGCCGGCCGATGACGGGCATCCGGGCAAGGCGTGTGGCCCCGGTCCCGGCAGGATTACCCACGGGTGCGCCAACGGCCAGACACCGGACGGACGCGGCGCCGCGCACCGGCGCCATGCCTTGAGCCAGATCAAGGCGCCCTGACGCTCGTCGGCGTTCTTTTCCGATCTGCGAAGGGAGGCAACCATGGCTGACGTTCACGTGGCCGAGCAGCTCTGGTCCACGGGCATGCTGCCCGAGGGCATTCTTGAGCGGTGGCTGGTCGAAGACGGGGCTCTGGTCCGGACCGGCGACGCGGTGGCCGCCGTCCGAATCGGCGAGGCCCTCCACGACATCGTCTCGCCAGCGGGAGGCCGCCTTATGGTCCTGGCTGCGCCCCGCGACGTCGTCGATCCCGGATGCATCATCGCCGAGGTCCACGCCTGACGGCCAGATTGCGGCGGCACGCGCGATCCGGTCGCGGCGCAGAGCCGGACCGGGCAGACGGGAGGCAGATCATGGACCGAACAGACACGACCGTCGCTCGGCCGCCGACCTGGCGGACGGACGAGATCCTCCTCGGCATCCTTCAGCACACGGCCGGGATCGCGCTGGTCCTGACCGCCTGGGTGTTGGTCTTCACCGACCAGACGCGCGCGGCCGCCTCGGCCCTCCTGCCGGGCTTGCTGATCGTGGCGCTCTACGGCGCCAACCAGATCCATTTCCGGGCCGTGCTCGAACGGACAGTGTTGCTCGTTGGGGCATGGACCCTCGTCGCGCCGTGGGTGCTCGGATTCGCCGCGAACGACGGCGCAACCTGGGCGCACGTGGTTCTCGGCGGCGTGGCCATCGGATCCGCGGCGACGTGGCTGCGGATCGCGGGGCGGCCATGATGTTGCCGTCCCGCAGTGCCCGCGCGGCTGTCGTCGCCGGGCTCCTGGCCGCCGGGATCGGACCCGTGACCCGCGTTCACGCGGAGGACCGTCATGTCGGAGGCCGGACCGTGGCCGAGCAGCTCTGCAGCCAGTGCCATGTCATCGGCCGCGAGCCGCAAGCGGGCGAGTTCGCCGGGCCGGCCTTTCTCCGGGTCGCCAACATGACCTCGACGACTGCTTTGTCCCTGGACGTGTTCCTGCAGAGTCACCATCAGCGCATGCCGAGCCTGCGGCTCGACCGGCACGAGATGGATGCCGTCATCGACTACATCCTCAGTCTCAAGACCGTGCCGCCGAGCGACTGAGGAAGCGCCCCGCTCGGGTTTACACGTCGAGATTGGCGACGCTGAGCGCGTTTTCCTGGATGAATTCGCGCCGCGGCTCCACGACGTCGCCCATCAGCTTGACGAACAAGTCGTCCGCGTCGGTGACATCCTTGACCTTGACCTGCAACAACGAGCGCACGTCCCGGTCGAGGGTCGTCTCCCAGAGCTGCTGCGCGGTCATCTCGCCGAGGCCCTTGTAGCGCTGGAGCTGCAGGCCCTTCCGGCCGAAGGCCATCACCGCCTCGAACAACGCCACCGGCCCGTGGAGCACGGTCTCGTCGGATTTGCGCATGAGCGTGGCGGGCTCGCCGTAGATTTCCCGGAAGGCGTCGGCCCGCTCGGACAGGCGACGCGCCTCCTGCGAGGCGATCAGCCCGGCGTCCAGGTTCGCGACCTGACGGACTCCGCGCAGCGTCCGGCTCAGGCGGTAACCGCCCTCGAACGCTTCGCCCGACCACCCCTGCTCGATCTCGTCCGCGATGGCGTCGAGGCGGCGTGCGGTCGAGTCGGCCAGCACCTCGGCCTCACCCGGCCGGGAGGCCGCTTCGGCGTCCAGAGCCCCGGCCAGCACCGCCTGCTCGACGACGGCGCGATCGTAGCGGGTATGGAGACCCTGCAGGATGCTCCGGAAAGTCCGCGCCTCCTCGACCAGGCTCTTGAGCTGCGCTCCGGCGAATTCGGCCCCCGTGGAGAGGCGCAGGATCGCCCCGTCCGTGCCCTGGTCGATCAGGTAATCCTCGAGGGCGCGTTCGTCCTTAAGGTAGATCGCCCGGCGGCCGCGCTCGGCTTTGTAGAGCGGGGGCTGAGCGATGTAGAGATGGCCGCGATCAATGAGTTCCGGCATCTGCCTGAAGAAGAAGGTCAGCAACAGCGTTCGGATGTGCGAGCCGTCCACGTCCGCGTCGGTCATGATGATGATGCGGTGGTAGCGCAGCTTCTCCGGATTGAAGCCCTCGCGGTCCGTGGACGACCGTCCGATCCCGGCACCGAGGGCGGTGATCAGCGTGCCGATCTCCGCGGAGGACAGCATCCGGTCGGCGCGGACGCGCTCGACGTTCAGGATCTTGCCGCGCAGCGGCAGCACCGCCTGGAAGGCGCGGTCGCGGCCCTGCTTGGCCGAACCACCGGCGGAGTCGCCCTCCACCAGCAGGATCTCGCATTTGCTCGGATCGCGCTCCTGGCAGTCGGCGAGCTTGCCGGGCAGTGAGGCGATGTCGAGGGCGCCCTTGCGGGTGACGGTCTCGCGCGCCTTGCGGGCTGCCTCGCGGGCCGAGGCTGCCAGCACGACCTTGGCCATCACGGAGCGGGCCTGGCTCGGATTCTCTTCGAGCCAGGTCGACAGGCCCTCGCTGAGGACGTTCTCCACCGCCGGCCGCACCTCGGAGGAGACGAGCTTGTCCTTCGTCTGCGACGAGAATTTCGGATCGGGCACCTGCACGGAAATCACCGCCGTCAGGCCTTCCCGGCAATCCTCGCCGGTGAGCGACACCTTCTCCCTCTTGGAGACGCCGGAGGAATCCGCGTAGCCGGTGATCTGGCGGGTCAGGGCGGCGCGGAAGCCCGCCATGTGGGTGCCGCCGTCCCGCTGCGGGATGTTGTTCGTGAAGGGCAGGACCGTCTCGTTGAACGAGTCGTTCCACCAGAACGCCACTTCGACGCGGATGCCGTCGCGCTCCGCGCGGACCACCACCGGGCTCGTGATGCCGTCGATCGGTTTGCGCGAACGATCGAGGTAGCGGACGAATGCCTCGATGCCGCCCTCGTAGTACAGTTCCTCGCGCTTCTTCTCGGCGTGGCGCGCGTCGGTCAGGACGATGCGCACGCCGGAATTAAGGAAGGCAAGCTCGCGCAGGCGCTTCTCCAGCGTCCCGTAGTCGAACTCGATCATCGTGAAGGTGTCGGTCGACGGGAGGAAGGTGACTTCCGTCCCGCGGCGGCCGTTGCCGGGTGCGACGACTTCGAGGGGTGCCACGGCGTCGCCGTGGCGGAACTCCATCGCGTGCTCCTTGTCATTGCGCCAGATGCGCAACTTGAGGAACGACGACAGGGCGTTCACCACCGAGACGCCGACGCCGTGCAGGCCGCCGGACACCTTGTAGGAGTTCTGGTCGAACTTTCCGCCGGCGTGCAGCTGGGTCATGATGACCTCGGCCGCCGACACGCCCTCCTCCTTGTGTATGTCCACGGGAATGCCGCGCCCGTTATCCGAGACGGTGCAGGAGCCGTCGGCGTTGAGGGTGACGGTCACGAGGTCGGCGTGACCCGCCAGGGCCTCATCGATGGCGTTGTCCACGACCTCGTACACCATGTGGTGGAGGCCGGAGCCGTCGTCGGTATCGCCGATATACATGCCGGGCCGCTTGCGGACGGCGTCGAGGCCCTTCAACACGCGGATCGATTCCGCGCCGTAATCGGCGTGCTCGCTCTGGGGGGTGTCGGACATGAACTTCCTCGGGCAGGCGGGCCTTGACGCGACGGAGCGACTCGCGCCGTCGGGCGCCCACGCCTGCGCTCTCGCCTGATCCGCCTGATATAAGGGTTCCGCGTTGAGATTGCACGATTTTACGGGCTTGCGGCGTGCCCATCCCAACGCATTTGTGACGCCCGCCGCTTAACGCTGCGTTAGCCTTCGAGCCCGCCGGCGCTCGCCTCATCGAGACGGGCGACCGCGTCCCGCGGAAGGGTCAGGCGGACGGCGCCGAGCAGCTCGTCGAGCTGCGCCACCGAGGTCGCGCTCGCGATAGGTGCGGTGATGCCGGGACGGGCGATGATCCAGGCGAGCGCCACCTGCGCGGGATTCGCGCCCTGCGCCTGAGCGATCGAATCCAGTACGTCCAGCAGCGCGAGACCGCGCGGATTGAGGTACTTGGCGACGCGATTCTCGCGGGCGCGACCCGCAGCATCCCCGGCCGAGCGGTATTTGCCGGTGAGGAATCCGGCCGCGAGGGAGAAGTAGCCGATCACCCCGATCTGCTCGGCCCGGCAGAGGGGTTCCAGCTCAGCCTCGTAACCCCGCTCGGCGAGGCTGTAATCCGGCTGGAGGCATTCGTACCGCGGCAGGCCCGCGGCGGCTGCGGTCCGAAGCGCCTCCGTGAGCCGCGCGGCGGTGTAGTTGGAGGCGCCGATGGTGCGCACCTTGCCGGCAGCGATCAGGCGCTCGTGAGCCCGGAGAGTCTCCTCCAGGGGTACCTCGGAATCGTCGAGATGCGACTGGTACAGGTCGATCCGGTCGGTCCCGAGACGCCGCAGCGACGCCTCGCAAGCCCGCTCGATATGGCCCGCGGACAGGCCCTTTCCGGCCTCGCCCATGTCCATGCCGACCTTGGTCGCCAGCACGATCCGCTCCCGCATGCCGGGGCGGCTGGCAAGCCAGCGTCCGATCACCGTTTCGGATTCTCCGCCGACGTGGCCGGGCGCCCAGCGCGAATAGACGTCGGCGGTGTCGATGAAGTCGAAGCCACTGTCCACGAACCGATCGAGGATCGCGAAGGAGGTTGCCTCGTCGGCGGTCCATCCGAAGACGTTGCCGCCGAGACAGAACGGCGCGACCGTGAGGTCGGAGCGGCCGATTCGGCGCTTGTCCATGGTGTCAGTCCTGCAGGAAGGGGTTGGAGACGCGTTCCTCGCCGAGCGTGCTGGTCGGACCATGGCCCGGGATGAAGGCGATGTCGTCGCCAAGCGGCAGGACCTTCTCCTTGATCGCGCGGATCAGTTGGTCGTGGTTGCCACCGGGCAGATCGGTGCGTCCGACCGAGCCCTTGAACACCACGTCGCCGACGAGCGCGAACCGCGCGTCGCGGCTCACGAACACGACGCTGCCCGGGGAGTGGCCGGGACAGTGCAGAATGTCGAAGCCGAGGGCGCCCACCGTCACCGCGTCGCCCTCCTCGAGCCAGCGGTCCGGCGTCACGGGCCGGGCGGCACCGAGGCCGTAATTCGCCGCCGTCTCGGGCAGGGAATCGAGGAGGAACTTGTCGGCTCGGTGCGGACCTTCGACCGGCACGCCCAGGCGCTCGCGCAACTCGTCGGCGCCGGCGGCATGGTCGACATGGCCGTGGGTCAGCAGGATCTTCTCGACCGTGACGCCCTGCTCGCGGATGGCCGCCTCGATCCGGTCGAGGTCGCCGCCGGGATCGACCACCGCGCCGACCTTGGTGGCGTCGTCCCAGATCAGGGTGCAGTTCTGCTGGAAGGGCGTGACCGGGATGATCCCGGCGCGTGGCGTACCTGGCATGTCGTCCCGCATGTTGGCAGCGCCGCTCCGGACGCCCTCCGCCTGAGTTTAGCGCAGAACGTGGGTAGGCGGCACCCTGCGCTGCGCACTCAGGCCGTGTCGCCCCGGGGGCGGCGCAGGCCGTCGTGAAGCGCCAGCATGTCGGCCATGCCGAGCGCCCGAGAGCTCCAGCGGGTTTCCGCGGCGTTGACCTGCGTGAACCGATCATGGGACCGTCCACCATAGGCCCCGAACAGAGTCCAGCCCGCCTCGACGGCACCGTCGCCGCGCGCCGTCTCATCCGGCCGGTCGATCCGGTAGGACGGCGTCGGCGATCGGCCGGTCACGCCGATCCGCACCCAGGCGTCGCCGTAATGCTTCTGGCACATCCGCATCGTGACCAGCACTTGGCGCAGGTAGTCCTCGCCGTCGGCGAGATCTGGCAGGATGTCGGCGATCGTCGCGTCAGGAGGATAATGCTTCGTTCGCGCCATGTTACACCTTGCTCAGGCGTGTCCTATCGTCTTGAACCGCCGAGAGCGAGCCGGACTCCGGTTTCCTCACGCCGGCCGCCGCTTCAGCAGCGCGTCGAGACCGCCGACCCGGAACCAGTGATACCCGTAGCCCTCTAGGAACAGGCAGTGCCGGCCGTCCTCGCCAACCTTGCTGCGGGCGCCGGTGAGCAGGTCGACGAGAATGTCGTGTCCGGGATCCTCCGCGCCCGACGCCATGGCGACCTCGACGGGCTCCGGTGCGAGATTGTGGACACAGAGCACGGCGTTGCCCCGCCAGTCGTAGCGGAGCGCCAGCACCGACGGACTGCCGGTCTCCATCGCGATGACGTCGCCCCAGCCGATCTCCGGCGCCTCCTTGCGCTGCCGGATGATGCTCTGCATCCAGTTGAGCAGGGAGCCCTCCTCGTGGCGCTGGTCGGCCACGTTCACGTGGGCGTAGCCGTAGGGGCCGTGATCGATCACCGGCAGGACCGTGCGGGCAGCGGTGGAGAAGCCGCCCTGATGCTCGCTGGTCCATTGCATCGGCGTGCGGGCGCAGTCCCGCTCCTTCAGCGACAGCTCGTCGCCCATGCCGATCTCGTCGCCGTAGCGCAGCACCGGCGTCCCTGGCAGGGTGAACATCAGCGAATAGGCGAGGCGGATGCGGCGGGGGTCGCCGGCCAGCATCGGCGCGAAGCGGCGGCGGATGCCGCGGTCGTAGAGCTCCATGCCCTTCTCGGGGCCGAACGCCTCGAAGACGGCCTGTCGCTGCTTTCCCGTCAGGCGTCCCAGATCCAGTTCGTCGTGATTCCGCAGGAAGATGCCCCACTGACAGGAAAGCGGGCGCGGCTTCGTCCGCTCGATCGCCTTGACCAGCGGCCGCGCGTCATGGGCCGCCAGGGCGTAGAAGGTCGCCTGATTGACCTGGAAGTTGAACATCATGTGCATGCGGTCGGCATCGTCGCCGAAATAGTCGAGGTCCTGGTTCGGCAGGATGTTGGCTTCGGCCAGGATGATGGCGTCGCCCTGGCGCCATTGCAGGAACTCGCGCAGGTCGCGCAGCATCTCGAACTGCTCGCGCGGCTTGCCGCCGACATCGGCCCCCTTCTCGGCGATGACGAACGGAACAGCGTCCATGCGGAAGCCGGAGACGCCGAGCTGGATCCAGAAGCCCATGATCTTCAGGATCTCGGCCAGAACCTCGGGATTGGCGGTGTTGAGATCCGGCTGGAAGTTGAAGAAGCGGTGGAAGTACCAGGCCTTCGCCTGCGTATCGTAGGTCCAGGTGGATTTCTGCACGCCGGGGAAGACCATGCCCTCATCGGCGGTGGCCGGCCGTTCCTTCGACCAGACGTACCAGTCGCGATGGGGCGAATCCGGGTCGGACCGGGCCGACTGGAACCACGGATGCTGATCCGAGGTGTGGTTGACCACGAGGTCGATCAGGACGCGCAACCCCCGCTGCTTGGCCGCGTGGGTGAAGGCGACGAAATCGCCCAGCGAGCCGTAATCCGGATCGACGCCATAATAGTCGGCGATGTCGTAGCCGCCGTCCTTCTTGGGCGAGGGCTGGAACGGCATCAGCCAGATCGCTGTGGCACCCAGCCCCTGGATGTAGTCGAGCCGACGCTCGAGCCCGGCGAAGTCACCGATGCCGTCGCCGTTGGCATCCATGAAGGTGCCCACCGACAGGCAGTAGATGACGGCGTTCTTGTACCAAAGGTCGTTGATCATCGCTGCCCCGGCCGCGTCGCGCCTCACGAACGTGGGACGCGGTCAAAGCGTTGCCGTGCGCGGCGTCCTTAAATCAGCCGCGTTGTGCACGCCCTGTCCGTGCGCGTGCCCGGAAGGCCCGCGCRCGCCCCGTCGCGTCCACGAACCTGGCCCGTATGAACGCCATCCTGATCAAGCTGTTCGCGACCGCCCTGACCCTGAGCCAGGTCACGACCCGGCCGGACGCGGTCCGGACGCAGTTCGATCCTGCGACCGACGGACCCGAGGTGATCCGGCTGTTGCGGGACGGCTGCGCCCACATGCGCAAGGCGTTCGACATCGAGGACATCAACCTCGACGAGCTCATCACCACCGCCATGGAGGACCCCTCGACGGTCGCAGGGCCGGCGGCGCCGAAGATCCTGCACGGGCTCGACCTGAACGAGCTGAACACGAGCTACAAGCAGTTCTGTAAGGGCGAGAATCCGGCGAACTCGCCCTTCGACGCCAGGGCGGTGATCGAGTTCTACGACAACGCCACCAAGGATCTGCCGAGCGCGGAGGCCCTGCGCGACAAGACGCTGCCGGGCATGACCCGGATCCTCGACGGCGCCGGCAAGCCCTTCGCCGAAGCCTCCGAGCCGAACGGCCGCCGCATCGTGGTGCCGATCACGACGGTTCCGACCCTCGTGCAGAAGGCGTTCATCGCCGCCGAGGATAAGCGCTTCGAGAGCCATCACGGCATCGACGAGCGCGGGGTGATCCGCGCCTTCATCGGCAACCTCGCCTCCCCGGGGCGGCCGGCCGGCGGCTCGACCATCACCCAGCAGGTCGTCAAGAACCTCTCGGTGGGCGACGACGTCACCTACGAGCGCAAGATCCGCGAGATGATCGTGGCCTCGCGCCTGGAGCGGATCCTCACCAAGCCGCAGATCCTCGGGCTCTACCTCAACGGCATCTATCTCGGCCGCGGTGCCTACGGGATCGAGATGGCGGCGCAGAGCTATTTCGGGAAGCCGGTCGGGCAGCTTACCCTGCCGGAGGCGGCGCTACTCGCCGGCATGCCCAAGGGGCCGAACTTTTACAGTCCCGACAAGTACCCCGATCGGGCGCGGGAGCGGCGCGCCTACGTGCTCGCCCGTCTCAAGGAGGAGGGAACGATCACCGAGGCCGAGATGAACGCGGCCATCAAGGCCGATCTCGGGCTCAAGCCGATCGAGACCGCCCGGCGGGATTCGGGCTTCTACGTGGTGGATTTCCTCAGCCGGGAGGCGCGCACCTTCGCGGGCGTCGATTCGCTGACATCCGGCTCGCTGACCGTCCGGTCGACGATCAATGCCGGATTGCAGCGCGCCGTTGAGGAGGCGCTCCAGGACGGGCTCGCCAACTACGAGCGCGCCACCGGGCGACAGACCTTCACCGGGCCGGAACTCAACCTCGCCGACAGCGTCCGCCGGATCCAGGCCGCCAGTCCGGCGCCCGAGGGCTCGCCCCAGGCGGCGCCGGGCGTGACCGGCGCGCACACCGATGCCGGCCGGCCCGACCCGAAGGCGCGCCGCGCCGAGAAGGCGGTGGCCGCGCCCCAGAAGAAGCCGGCCTGGCTGCTGGCGCTGGAGAGCGCCCGCCCGGTTCTCTACGATGTCCGCTGGCCGATGGCGGTTGTCATCGAGACCGGCCGCGGCGGTCTGAAGGTCGGCCTGTCCGACGGCCGGATCGCCAGCCTTGATCCCGGCATCGCCCGCGGCCGGCTGCAACTCTACGACGTTGTCCGCGTGAAGCTGACCGCCGGCAAGGGCAGCCCGCGCGCGCAGATCCGCGTCCGGCCCACCGTTCAGGGTGCCGCCGTCGTGATCGAGAACCAGACCGGCCGGATCCTCGCGATGTCCGGCGGCTTCTCGTACCCGTTAAGCCAGCTGAACCGGGTCACCCAGACGGTGCGCCAGCCGGGCTCGACCCTGAAGCCGCTGACCTATCTCGCCGCGCTCAATGCCGGCCTGCAGCCGAACACGCTGGTGATGGATTCCGCCGTCACCCTGCCGCCGATCGGCGGGTCGGGCGATTCCTGGTCGCCGAAGAATTACGAAGGGGGCGGCTCGGGTCCGACCACCCTGCGGCGCGGCCTGGAATTCTCCAAGAACCTCGTCACCGCGCGCCTGCTCCAGGGCGGAATCGCCCCCAAGGCGCCGGCCAGCCTGAAGCGGGTCTGCGACATCGCCCTGGAGGCGCAGATCTACGCCGAGTGCGAGCCCTATTACCCCTTCGTGCTGGGCGCCCAGCCAGTTCGGATGCTCGACCTCGCGGGCTTCTACGCGTCGGTGGCCAACGAGGGCGCCCGTCCGGCACCCTACGCCCTGGAATCCGTCGAGCGGGACGGGAAGGCGCTCTACACGCACGCAGCCAAGGAGCCGGTGCGGCTCGCCTCCGCCGACCGAGTGTCCTTCTACCAGCTCAAGACGATGCTGCAGGGCGTGACCCAGCACGGCACGGCGGCGGCGCTGTCGAAGGTCTCGGCCTACGTGGCCGGCAAGACCGGCACCTCGGAAAACGAGAACGACGCCTGGTTCGCCGGCCTCACCAACGAGGTCTCGGTGGTGGTCTGGGTCGGCTACGACAATGCCGACGGAAGCCGCAAGACCCTCGGCCGCGGGCAGACCGGCGGCCATGTCTCGGTGCCGATCGCCTCGGCCATCCTGCAGGCGGCCTGGGCCAACGGCATCGCCAAGACGCCGCTGCGAGGCCCCTCCCCCGAGACGCGCCCGTTCATCGCGGACCTGCCGATCGATCCACGCAGCGGCGTGCGGGTCGCGGGTGGCGGCTATCTCGAGCATTTCCGCACGAGCGGCGACGGGAGGATGGCCGACACGCAATACCGCTTGGTGCCGCGCGAGACGCTCTACGCCATGCGGCCCGACGCCGAGGATGGCGATCTCGCCGGTGCCGAGGACGGCGCCAACGTGGCGGGCGACTACTACGGCAACATGACCGGCGAACGGTCGCGGGGCGATCTTCTGGATCCGTTCGGCGAGCGACCGTCGCCGCGCAGCCGCCGTGCACAGGGCGACGTGGATCCCCCCGCCCAAGACCCGTACAGGGATCCCTACAGGCCTTGGCCTGGCCAGACGGCCCGCTCGCCGTTCGGCGGGGACGACGAGGCGCGCCGGCCGCGGCGCCGCGATCCGGACTACCTGTTCGGCGAAGACCCCGGTTACTGACCGCCCTACTCCAAGGATGAGAGTCCCGTTGCGAACGCAGCTCCCTGCCGCCCTCGCGGCCGCCCTCACGGTCGCCCTTCCGGCGCTCCCGGTCCGCGCCCAGACGCCCGCCGCCAACACCGCGCCGGCACCGGGATCCGAGCGGATCAAGGAGGTGCCCTCGGTCGGGGCCGTCGATCCGTCGACGATCAAGCCGGGGCAGATCCTGTTCACGGACCATCGCGACAACCCGTCGGTGCCGGAGAACGGGCTGATCCCCTATCTCGACTGGCTGAAGGCGCGCCCGGCCGAGGCCGCGGCGCTTGCTCCCTACCCTGGCTACAAGGAGCCGGACTACACGGTCACGGTGAACGGCGTGACCAAGCCCCGGCACGAGACCCTCAAGGTCTACGTGGCCGAGGGGCGCTTCGTGGTCCCGCGGCCGCCCGAGGCGATCGACCTCCAGGCCTTCGCCAACCTCGCCTTCGTCCAGAAGATGGATCCGGCGATCAAGCACCGCGCCATCGCGGCCGCCGAAGTGACACCCAACAAGGATCCGGCCGCCGCCTTCGCCAAGCGTCCGGACCGCCCCTGGTGCGAGGGTGCTGGGGCCTGCATCGAGTCGCGCTACGACCTCGAGGGCAAGCTGCCGCTCGGCGTGAAGCTCGCCAACAAGCTGGAAGACGGCTCGGCCAAGAAGATCGCCGAGTTCGTGTCGTTCCAGAGCGAGTTGCGCGTGCTCGGTCCGGACCAGGGCGCGCCGCTTCAGGCACTCACCAAGATCGATACGTCGGTCACCGGCGGCCTCGAGCAGACGATCTTCTGGGTCAACCAGATCCTCCGGTTCGGCAAGTTCCTGGCCGTGTTCCAGCCGATGCCGAACGATCCCACCAAGACGGTGGTCAGCACCTACATGGCGCTCGCCATCAAGGGAGACGTCCTCGACCGGAAGGCCGAGTATGCCCGCGTGCCGGTCCTGAAGAACCTGCTGCCCGCGCAGGTGCTGATGGGCAATTCCAGCTTCAACACCGGCAACTCCATCAGCGCCGGCCTGCCGGTCTACGCCCGCAACCGGATCGCCGCCTTCGCGGATGCGCTCGCCAAGCGCTGACCCGCGCCGGCTTTCGCCCTCACATCCCGCGGTTGCCGATCGTCGGCAGCGTCGGCTGGGTGTAGGCGCGGTTCACGTCCCGACGGGTCTGGGTGCCGTTGGTGTTGCTGGAGGCCCGATAATTGTCGAGGTTGAAGCTCTCGCTGAGTCCGCTGCGGGAGTCCGGCCCCTCGCTGGTGGAGCAGGCGCACAGGCCGCCGATGGCCAGCGCGGAGAGGGCGAGAAGGATCAAGCGCATCGTGAATCCTGAAGCGTAGCAAGGCCGAGCCTCGACCCGGCATCGACCGGACTAAGCCCGAAACGTGAGGTCTCGCGGCATGGTCAGGGCGGAGGCGCGTCCGTCAAGGTCGCGCGCAACGTGTAAATCCGTTCTGCCGCCTCCGATGCGCAGCGGCCACGGAAAATCCACCACACCCCCCGTTTCCGGCGGATACGGGCGGCCAATCGTGTTGAGTGCGGTCCCTCCCCCCTGGCGAAACCAAGCCGTTTCGGGCGAAAACCCTCCGCAATGAGCAATGTCGTGCCCTTCCGTCCCCGCTCGACCGTCACGCGCCTCGCCCGCTGCGAGGTCGTGGCCGTAGCCGGCGATCTCCTCGCCCTGCTGGAGCAGCTCGAGGATGTCAGCGCCCGCGCCGCCGCGATGGGACGCCCCGCGCTCGAAGTCGAGCGCACGGTTCAGCATCTCTTGGATGCCGTAAGCGCCGTGGAACGGGCTCTCGATTGCATCGGTGAGGGCGAGCAATCGGCTCCGGGCTGAGGTTCGCCACACGACCGTGAGCGTGCGCCGATCCCGGCCCACCTCAACCCATCGACTCGCCGATTATCACACCGCCACGGAAACTGGCGTTCTCGCCCCACAGGCCGTCGCGCGTCCGGAACCCTCCAGTACGCCTTGCGGTTGAGGGATGGACGCTCGTAGCGGGCGTCGCTTCCGGAGGATGCCATGAGGCTTCGCGTGCGCAGATTGCTGGCCGTCACGGTCTTCGGCGGCCTTCTCGCGGGCACCGCGTTCCAGGCTCAGGCGGCCGAGGTGGGTTTTCTCGAGATGCTGTTCGGTGTCCGGCCGGCGCCACAGGCTCAGCCGGCACCGACGCAGGCCGCGCCCGTCGCGGCCTCCGTCTTCGGCCGACGACGCGCGACCCCTCGGCTCGGCGCCGCCCGCCGGCGCTTCCAGACCCGCTACGCCGCGCTGCCGTTGAAGATCCGCGTCAAGGAACGCGATATCAGCGAGCGCCAGACGCCCATCGACATGAAGGCCGGCGCGACGGCGGCGCTCCTCAAGGACGAGACGCTGCGTCCCGGCGATATCGTGGTGCTGAATACCGGCGCCCGGGTCTTCACCGGAAATCCCGACAAGCGCCACGCGATCCGGGATTTCGAGCCGGTCCAGAATTCGCACTACGTTAGCCGGGGCACCCGCAAGGTGCTGGCCGGTCTCTTCACCCCGGTAGGCGCCCTGCCCGCGCAGGAAGCGCGCCGCATGGTGGCGCGCGCCGCGAAACCGGTGCCCGAGATCGCGACACCGATCCCGACGGAGAAGACGGCCATGCGGGTGATCAACCCGTGGCAGGGCGCTCAGTGAGCGGCTGCGAGATCGCTCAGAAGAAGCGTTCTTTGACCACGATCGTGTCGCCGGGACGGACCGCGTAGGTCATCGGCACGATGCCCGAGACGAGCGATCCGCCCGCATCGCGGGTGAGGACGGCATAGTCCCGCGCCGCCCGGGGGCCGAAGCCCGCAGCGATCGCCACCGCCGTCTCGACGGTCATCCCGTTCACGAATGGATACTGACCCGAGGTGGTCACCTCGCCGAGAATGTAGAAGGGCCGGTAGGCGTCGACCTCCACGGTTACGTGGGGTTCGCGCACGAAGCCGGAGGCGAGCTTGGCCTCGACCGCCTTGGCGGCCTGAGCCGTGGTCTGGCCGCCGACCTGCACGGTCCCGATCAGCGGCATGGCGATGCGGCCGGCGCCGTCGACCGCGTAGATGTTCGACAGATTGTCCTGGCCGAAGACGATCACGCGCAGCTTGTCGCCCGCCGCCAGCGTGTAGCGGGCCGCGATCGAGCCGGTGCCGGTGGCATCGAGCTGGTCGGTGCGGAAGCTCGGCCTCAGGCAGCCGCCCAGTGCCATCGTCGAGCCAAGTGCGAGGAGCAGAGCGCGCCGGTTCATCACCATCGCCGTCATTGATGCCGTTGCGGCCTGATCTAGGCGGTTAAGGTTAATGAAACTTGATCGCCCCCGGCCCGGCCGCCGCGCGGAAGCACTTCGCGCGCTCTTTAACCCTTGAGCAACCTTAACATCCACTAATGGGCGCGGGACGGCAGTCATGCCCACCCGGTCTGTCTCCGCGTTCAGAGCGTCCGCATGTCCTCAATACGTCAACGCTCGACCTCCGCCGCGCCCGGGCCGCAGCCGCGCGCCGAGGAAGGCCTCAGCCTGGCGCAGCTGCCGCGGATCCTGCGGCGCTCGATCGGCTGGATCGTCGGCCCGACCCTGGTGGTCGCGCTGGGCGCGACCGTCTTCGTCAACGTGGTCAGCCCCCGCTACACCGGTGAGGCGAAAATCCTCTTGGAGAGCCGCGATCCCGCCTTCGCTCGCACCGCGCAGGAGCGCACGGACCAGCTCGCTCCGATCGACGAGCAGGCTGTGGCGAGCCAGGTGCAGGTTGTCATGTCGCGGGACCTCGCCCGGGAGGCGATCCGCCGACTCAAGCTCGTGGGCAACGCCGAATTCGATCCCGGCGCCGGCAGTATCGGCCCGGTGCAGCGCCTGATGATGATGCTCGGCATCGGCGCCAATCCCCTGGATCGCCCGGCAGAGGACCGGGTGCTCGATGCCTATTTCGACCACCTGCTGGTTTATCCGGCCGGCAAGTCTCGTATCCTGACCATCGAATTCCGGTCGAAAGACGCGAGGCTAGCCGCAGAGGCAGCCAATACGATCGCGAAGCTCTACATCGGCTCGCTGGAGGCCGATAAGGTCGACACCGCCCGCTATGCCTCGACATGGCTCGGGGGCAATATCGACGGCCTGCGCAAGCGCGTCGCGGAGGCTGAGGCGAAGGTCGAGGCGTTCCGGGCCAAGAACGGACTCGTGGGCAGTGCCGGCGCGACCGGCCGGCCACTGAATGCCCAGCAGCTCGGCGAATTGTCGAGCCAGCTCTCCGCGGCGCGGATCCTCAGGGCCGATCTCGACGGCAAGGTGAAGGCCATCAAGGGCCTGATCAAGGACGGGCGCGCTTACGAGATTCCGGATGTCGCCAATAATGAGGTGATTCGGCGGATCGTCGAGAACCGGATCACGGTGCGCGCGCAACTCGCCCTCGAGTCGCGCACGCTCTTGCCGGCCCATCCGCGGATCAAGGAGATCAACGCCCAGCTCGAGGATCTCGACGCGCAGATCAAGGCCTCGGCCGAGCGCGTCGTGCGCACCATGGAGAACGACGCCAAGATCGCAGGCGCCAGGGTCGAGAGTCTGCAGGCCGCCGTCGACGGCCAGCAGGACGTGGTCGTGCGTGGGAATGCCAGCGAGATCCAGCTCCGGGCGCTGGAGCGTGAGGCCAAGGCCCAGCGCGACCAGCTCGAATCCTACCTGTCGCGCTACCGCGAGGCCGCGGCGCGCGATGGCGAGGCCGCCACGCCCGCCGACGCCCGCATCGTATCCCGGGCCGTGACGCCCGAAGTGCCGTCCTTCCCCAAGAAGCTGCCGATCGTCGCCTTCGCAACGCTGCTGACCCTCATGCTGTCGGCCGGCGGCGTCATCGCCAGCGCGCTCCTCGCCGAGCCCCGCCGCGCCGCGGCCGAGCGCGATGGCGACCCAACGGACGATCACCATCGCCGCGAACCGGTCCTTGACCGGCCGGCCTTCGCGTTTCCGGAGGCGATGCCGTCGGTGCGCTGGACTGGGCCTGCCGACGCGGTCGCGGCTGCCGCACCGGCGCCGTTCCCCGCACACTCCGGCACCTTCGCCGAGGGCTTCGACCTGGCCCCGCTCGTCGCGCGCATCGCCGGTGCGCCCCGCGCCCCGGGGGGGCAGACCGGCCGGCGGATCCTGATCGTCGAGACCGAGGATCAGCGCGGGGCGGCGGCGCTTCCCGAGGCGCTCACCCGAACCCTGGGTCGCGAGGGAAGCCTCGTCGCCGTGGACCTGAACGTACCGGGCGACGGGTCCGCCCGGCTCGGCTTCTCCGACCTGGTCGCCGGCGAGGCCGCCTTCCTCGACGTGATTGATGCCCGGGGCAGCACCGGCCTGCATCGGATCGAGGCCGGACTGGCGGCATCGACGGTCCTGTTCGACGAGGAGGATGCCCTGGCGCTCACCTTCGAAGCCATGGCGGAAGCCTATGACTGGGTGGTCTGCCGGCTCTACGCCGCACCCGGCGCCGTCGACCTGCTCGAACTCGTCGCCGGCTTCATGGACAGCGTCGTGATCGCATCCAATGCGGATGCCGAAGATCCGGCTCTGGCCGATCTCTACGCCCTCGCGGAGGACGCCGGTGCCGGTCAGATCCTGGTGGCCCAGGACCGTCCGGCGGGCGCGGATGTCGCGGATCCGCGCGCCGAGCTTCGCCTGAACGCCGCTTAGGCGACGCGTCGCAGACGCGGTCCCGGCGCGCGGAAACCGCCCGTCACGGCTTGCGGAACGACCGCAGCCGCTTGAGGACGGCATAGAGGCGCGGATCGCGCTTGATGCGCCGCTTCGCGCGCGTCAGGCTCCTCCGCAGGGTCCCGTAGGTCCGCCCCCGTAGAGTCACCGGAACGATCGTTTCCACAAGCCCGATCGTCTCGTCGCAGATGCTGGCCTTGTAGCGGGCCTCGCCGACTCCGAGATCGAAACCCTGGCGGCCCCGCGCCGTCTGATCGCGGACCAGATGCTGCAGCAGCAGGTCGCCCGGGCTGAACCGGGCGATCTCTGGATCGGCATCGAACGCGGTCATCATGCCGCTGAAACGCCGGTCGCTCACTGCGCCGCCGAAGGTCGCCAGAACGCGGCCGCTCTCGGTCAGGCAGAGGGCGTGAATCTCCAGTGTTGGAGCGGCACCGCTCGAAGCCGTCGTGAGGAAGCTTCGGATCGCAGGGTCGGCATAGGGATCGGAGATTCCCATCCCGGCGAAGCGGACCGATTTCTGCGCGTAGAACGCCGCCAGCAGACGCGCGGCCTCCTCGGGGGTCTCGGCCATGCGGTAGCGGATGGCGCCGTGCCCCTGCACGAGTCGCTTCTCTTTCGAGCGCAGCTTCTTGCGGGCATCGGCGCTGAAGACCCTCTGTACGGTCGCGTCCGGGTCCGGTCCGAGCATGAGGCCGTAGGCGTCGCTGGCCTCGGGCTCACCTCCCACGGCGAGGGGGTTTGCCGCTCCCTCCCACATCCGCGGCTGATGCATGAGCGCGTAGGCATCGATACCGGCCGCGCGCCCTGCCCGGATCAGCGCCGCGACGATCTCGCCGTGGGGGATCGCCGCGGCATCGCGGGTGGCGAAGAGCGGCATGTGGTAGTTCGCGTGCGTATCGCCGACCGTCCGCGCGACACGGAGACCGGATTCCCGCTGCACCGTGAGCGGTATGAGGATGCGCGCCCGCCCATCCACGTCCCGCAGGATCGCGATGCGCGCGTTCCCGGCCTGCTGCGTCGCGTGCAGGTACGCGCTCACCCAGTCGAATCGCTGGTACGGGGTGCTGAGGCTGGCGGGGTCGGTCTCCAGACGGCGCCAGAGCGCCTCGGCCTGCGCGAGGTCGGAGGCGATCTCCGCGACGAGCCCCTCTGCGGTTCGCGAGCCGACCATGTCCCTTCCCGCTAGCTGGACGCCGACCGCCATGTTCCGATCTCCCGGGGACCGTCTGCGATCCCACGCAGCTCACACCCTGGCGCTGGGGACTGAACAGCCCGTGTCCTCAACCGTTGAAGTGGCGATCGCGGAGCAAGAGGATCACGCAAAGAGCGGCCGTGGCTAACACTCCGTTGCCGGTCGTCGCCCCCGGCGCGGATGCTTTCGACTTTGTTTACCGAGCCGCCGCAATCCTGCCCGGGCACGGGTCCTGCGGCCCGAACGGTTCAGGGACATGCTGTCGTCGCGTGCCAAGCAACGGGTTTTCGCGTCCGGGTTCCGCGCCATCCAGGCCGTCGGTGCCGATCGCTGGCTGAGCCCCGCGGCCCGCGGCCTGGGCGTGATCCTCACCTTCCACCATGTCAGCCCCGAGCCGGTGCCGGCCTTCGCGCCGAACCGCCTGCTCGGCATCACGCCCGAGTTCCTCGACCTGACCCTGCGCGAACTCGACGCCCGCGGCTTCGAGATCGTCGGCCTGGACGCCGTGCCGGAGCGCCTGGCCGAGCCCGATTACGGGCCGCCCTTCGCCGTCCTGACCTTCGATGACGGCTACCGGGACAACGTCGTGCACGCGCGCCCCGTCCTGGCCCGGTACGGCGCACCGTGGACGCTCTTCGTCACCAGCGGCTTCGCCGATCAGGCCGGTCGGCTCTGGTGGATCGAGCTGGAACGGGCCATCGCGCGCCTGGATCGGGTGCGGATCGGCATCGGTGCTCGAAGCCTCGACCTGCCGGCGCGCAGCCCGCAGGAGAAGGCGCTCGCCTTCGAGGCGCTCTACCGCGACCTGCGCGGCGGCGGCGAAGGCGACCTCCTCGACCAGATTGCGGCGCTCTGTCGGCAAGCCGGCTTTGAACCCGGCCGGGTTGCCTCGGAACTGTGCCTGTCCTGGGCGGAACTGCGCGACCTCGCCTCCGACCCGGCCGTCACGATCGGCGCCCACACGGTCAGCCATCCCATGCTGGCGAAACACGACGCTGCCACCGCTGCCCGGGAGATCGCCGACGGGCGCGCCCGGATCGAGGCGGAGCTCGGTCGCCCCGTGCGGCACCTCTCCTACCCGGTCGGCGACCCGACTTCGGCAGGTCCGCGGGAATTCGCCTTCGCGCGGGACATGGGCTTCGCGACCGCGGTCACCACACGGCCCGGGCACCTGTTCGCGGAGCATGCCGGACATCTCCAGGCCCTGCCCCGGGTGTCGGTCAACGGATGCCATCAGAACCGCGCGGCCCTGGCCGGATTGCTCTCCGGCGTGCCGTTCCTCGCCTGGAACCGGGGGCGGCGCGTCAACGTCGCTTGAAGCGCACGTGCGTCCGGTGGCCGCTACGTCCCCCACGCCGTGGGTCGCGGCCACCGGAGTCGCGCAGCCCGCTCGGGCGCTATCCTAGCGGAACAGCGCGTCGAACAAGTTCTGGGGCTGCTGCGGCGGCGGCGGAGCAGGCGCCGGGCCTTCGTTCGATGGGAAGAACTTGCGCGACGGCTTCTGCCGCGGCTGGACCGGTACGCCGCGCGGCGCCTCCACGTCCACCTGGCCGGCCGCGTTGATCTGCTGCGCGGTCTTGGTCGCATCCTTGCCCGGACGCTTGGCCTTCTCGGGCTTGGCCGCGACGGCCGGAACGTCCTCCTGCTCCTTGGCCTCGGCGATCACGTCGCTGCCGCCTTTGCAGTCGACCAGCCACACGTCGTAGATCGGGTGCTCGATCGCGTGCAGGCCTGGGCTCGACGCGAACATCCATCCGGTGAAGATCCGGCGGTACTTGTTGTCGAGGGTCACCTCGTCGACCTCAAGGAACGCCGTGGTCTTGGCGCTCTCTGTGGGCGGCCGCGTGTAGCAAACCCGCGGCGTGAGCTGCAGGGCGCCGAACTGCACGGTCTCGTCGACCGCCACCTCGAACGACACGATTCGGCCGGTGATCTTGTCGAGGCCGGAGAACACCGCAGTCGGGTTCTTGATCTTGTCGGCGGCGGCGGGACCGACGCAGAGAGCGAGCGCCAGGCTCGGGGCGAGCGCGCGGCGTACGAGGGCTGTGATGCGGCTCAAGGCTCGGACCCCTAGACGAGGGTGGCCGGCCGCGCCGTCAGATGCGCGGCGGACGGTCGGGATTGGCCGGCCATGAACACCGGAACGGTGGCGGCAAAAGGGCGCCGGGCGGCCGCGGGGTGGCTTCTCCCCGCGCCCTGGGTCCGGTCTACTCGCCCGGGGTCCAAGAGACGTAGTCGCCCGTCGCAGCCGGACGGGAGCCCCAGGACAGCTGCGAGCCCTGCGGCCGGTAGGCGTTCGCCGTACCGGTCTGGTTCTCGACATGCGGCTTCTGCCACGCACGCGGCTGATACGTCTCCTGGCTCGGAGCGAGGTCGACGTTGTGGCAGAGCCAGCCGCGCCAGCCCGGCGGTACCTTCGAGGCGTCGGCATAGCCATTATAGACCACCCACCGCCGCTCCGAGCCGACCGACCGATCGATCAGCGCGCCCTCAGCCTTGTAGTACTTGTTCCCGAATTCGTCCTCGCCGACGAAGATCCCGGTACGCGCCGTCTGCATCGCCAGGGAGACGGTCTGGCCGTTCCACCACGTGAAGACGCGCAGCAAAGTGTCCTTCAGCGCCATCGCCGGTCCCGGTGTCGTGCCGCGCCGCAGGGGCGCTTCTCGGCGCCGTTATGGTGACCGCGCGCGTGCGAGTCCAGCCGCAAGACCGAACTGTCGCTACGCGGCAACGCTCCGCAGCCGCGTCCGGCCGCCGACGCGATGAGATCGCCGGCGCTTACAACTTCGGGTGTGAATGCAAAATTTTCCCGATCCGATTCTGGAAAGCAGGAAGGACACTTATCCCGGGCGGGGATGATATCCACAGGCTTTTGCGAGCCGGCACAACATCTAGCGGGGAACAAGCCCATCGAACACCACTTGTTGACGTGAGAGCGAAGGCGGCGGTATTCTCCCTCCATCGGTGGCGCCCGTTGAAGTGGTGCGTTGGGCAGAGCCGACCGTTCCTAGATTTCATTCGCGATGCCGAGGCGCACCTGTCCGTGGGTGCGGTCGGGTCCGAATCCCATCATCGGGCAAAGACCCCGCGTCGCGCGGGGCCGGGGCCGTCGCGTCCCGTCGGGAGAGGTGTGTTTCATGCGGTTCGATCGTCGCTACACAACGGCCGGACAATCGCCCTACGCCGGCATCCCCTTCCGCAAGACCCTGAGCGAGATCCGCAACCCGGACGGGTCGGTGGTGTTCCGCCTCGACGGCATCGACGTTCCGGAGAGCTGGAGCCAGGTGGCGAGCGACGTGCTCGCGCAGAAGTACTTCCGCAAGGCCGGTGTGCCGGCCCGCCTCCGCAAGGTCGAAGAGAACGCGGTCCCCTCCTTCCTCTGGCGCTCGGTTCCGGACGACGCAGCCCTGGCCGAGCTGCCCGAGGACGAGCGATTCATCTCCGAATCCTCTGCCACGCAGGTGTTCGACCGGCTCGCCGGCTGCTGGACCTACTGGGGCTGGAAGGGCGGCTACTTCTCGTCGGAGGAAGATGCCTCGGCCTTCATGGACGAGTTGCGCTCCATGCTGGCCCGCCAGATGGTGGCGCCGAATTCGCCGCAATGGTTCAACACCGGCCTGCACTGGGCCTACGGTATCGATGGCCCGAGCCAGGGCCATTATTATTGCGATCCGAAGACCGGAGCGCTGACCAAGTCGGCCTCGGCCTACGAGCACCCGCAGCCCCACGCCTGCTTCATCCAGTCGGTCCAGGACGACCTCGTGAACGAGGGCGGCATCATGGACCTGTGGGTGCGTGAGGCGCGCCTGTTCAAGTATGGCTCCGGCACCGGCTCCAACTTCTCGATGCTGCGCGGCGAGAACGAGAAGCTCGGTGGCGGCGGCAAGTCGTCGGGCCTGATGAGCTTCCTCAAGATCGGTGACCGGGCGGCCGGCGCGATCAAGTCGGGCGGCACCACGCGGCGAGCCGCCAAGATGGTGATCGTCGACATCGACCATCCGGACATCGAGTCCTTCATCGACTGGAAGGTGAAGGAGGAGCAGAAGGTCGCCGCCCTGGTGACCGGCTCGAAGGTGGTCTCCAAGCACCTCAACCTCGTGATGAAGGCCTGCACCCAGTGCGAGGCGGAGGGCGATGCCTGCTTCGATCCGGAGCGGAACCCGGCCCTCAAGCGCGAGATCAAGGCCGCCCGCCGCGCCTCCGTTCCGGATGCCTACATCAAGCGCGTCGTGCAGTTCGCCCGGCAGGGCTTCACCAAGATCGACTTCCCCGTCTACGACACCGACTGGGATTCGGAGGCCTACCTCACGGTCGCAGGCCAGAACTCAAACAACTCGGTCTCGCTGACCGACGACTTCCTGCGCGCCGTCGAGGCGGACGCCGACTGGACTCTCCAGGCGCGCACCACCGGCAAGGTGACCAAGACCCTGAAGGCCCGCGACCTCTGGGAGCGGATCGGCGAGGCGGCCTGGGCCTCGGCGGATCCGGGCCTGCACTTCAACACCACGATGAACGATTGGCACACCTGCCCGGCCGGCGGGCGGATCCGGGCCTCGAATCCGTGCTCCGAGTACATGTTCCTCGACGACACCGCCTGCAATCTCGCCTCGGCGAACCTGCTGACGATGTACGACCGTGAGACCAAGCGCTTCGACGTGGAGGCGTTCGAGCACCTCAACCGCCTCTGGACGGTGGTGCTCGAGATCTCCGTGATGATGGCGCAGTTCCCGTCCAAGGAGATCGCGGAGCTCTCCTACCGCTACCGCACCCTCGGTCTCGGCTACGCCAATATCGGCGGCCTGCTGATGACCATGGGCCTGCCTTACGATTCCGACGCGGGCCGCGCGCTCGCCGGCGCGCTCACCGCCATCATGACCGGAGTCGCTTACGCCACGTCCGCCGAGATGGCCGCCGAACTCGGGACCTTCCCGGCCTACGACGAGAATGCCGACGCGATGCTGCGGGTGATCCGCAACCATCGCCGGGCGGCCCACGGCGAGGCGGAGGGCTACGAGTTCCTGAACGTCGCGCCGGTCGCCCTCGACCATGCCAACATCCCGCAGGCGGACCTCGGCGACCATGCCCGGGCCGCCTGGGACCGGGCGCTGAAACTCGGCGAGGAGCACGGCTACCGGAACGCGCAGGCCACGGTGATCGCGCCGACCGGCACGATCGGCCTCGTGATGGATTGCGACACCACCGGCATTGAGCCCGACTTCGCCCTGGTGAAGTTCAAGAAGCTCGCCGGCGGCGGCTACTTCAAGATCATCAACCAGGCCGCGCCGGACGCCCTGCGGGCGCTGGGCTACCGCGAGTCCGAGATCGCCGAGATCGAGGCCTACGCGGTCGGCCACGGCTCCATGGGACAGGCGCCGGGCGTCAACCCGACGACCCTCCGGGCGAAGGGCTTCACCGACGACAAGATCGCCGCGGTGGAGAAGGGTCTCAAGTCGGCCTTCGACATCAAGTTCGTCTTCAACCGCTGGACTCTCGGCGACGACTTCCTGATCCAGACGCTCAAGGTCCCGGCCGAGAAGCTGGCGGATCCGACCTTCGAGCTGCTGCCCTTCCTCGGTTTCTCGAAGAAGGAGATTGAGGCCGCCAACACGCATATCTGCGGGGCGATGACGCTGGAGGGCGCGCCCTTCCTCAAGCTCGAGCACTACGCGGTCTTCGATTGCGCCAACCCCTGCGGCCGCATCGGCAAGCGCTACCTCTCGGTCGAGAGCCACATCCGCATGATGGCCGCGGCGCAGCCCTTCATCTCGGGAGCGATCTCCAAGACCATCAACATGCCCAACGACGCCACGGTGGAGGATTGCAAGGCGGCCTACCTGCTGTCCTGGCGCCTCGCCCTCAAGGCGAACGCCCTTTACCGCGACGGCTCGAAGCTGTCGCAGCCGCTGAACGCCGCCCTCATCTCGGAGGAGGACGACGAGGCGGACGAGGGCATCGAGGCGCTGCTCCAGGCTCCGGCGGCCGCCAAGGCCGCGGCGGTGGCGGAGAAGATCGTCGAGCGGGTGATCGAGCGCGTCGAGCGGATCCGGTCCCGCGAGAAGCTCCCGACGCGCCGGAAGGGCTACACCCAGAAGGCGGTGGTGGGAGGCCACAAGGTCTACCTGCGCACCGGCGAGTACGACGACGGCCGCCTCGGCGAGATCTTCATCGACATGCACAAGGAGGGCGCGACCTTCCGGAGCCTGATGAACAACTTCGCCATCGCGATCTCGCTGGGCCTCCAGTACGGCGTGCCGCTGGAGGAATATGTGGAGGCCTTCACCTTCACGCGGTTCGAGCCGGCGGGCTTCGTGCAGGGCAACGACGCGATCAAGAACGCGACCTCGCTCCTCGACTACGTGTTCCGGGAGCTGGCGGTCTCGTATCTCGGCCGCGCCGACCTCGCCCATGTCAGCCCCGCCGAGATCGGCGGCACGGTGATCGGCGGCGGCGAGAGCGGCGACACGACCCGCGAGGGTCCCAAGCCCGCGCCAGCCTCCTCGGTGGTCTCCCGCGGCCTGCTGCGCGGCTCAGCTGACCGGCTGACCCTGATTCAGGGCGGGCCGGCCGGGGGGAGCCTCGGCGTCGGAGCGGCGAATGCCGGTCAGACGGCGCCGGCCGGCGGCACGGTCCACGCGATCCGCGGCAGCACGGCGTTGAAGGCGGAGCCGGCGATTGCCGGCCAGGCCGAGACGATCGCCGACTCCCTCCCCTTCGCCAAGGCGGAGCGGAGCGTCGCCGACCGCCGCGCCGAGGCGAAGATGAAGGGCTATGTCGGCGAGGCCTGCCCGGAATGCGCGAACTTCACGCTGGTCCGGAATGGCACCTGCCTGAAGTGCGACACCTGCGGGTCCACGACGGGCTGCTCTTGAAAGATCGGGGCGGCATTCGTGTCGTCCGGAAAAAGATGATCAGTTTTGCTTCGTGGTAGGTCACTACCGAAAGGCATAATTTTCGGAAACAGTACCAAGGCGTGGTGAGACCCGCAGTATGCTCGCAAGGGCGCGAAGATTGCCCACAAGCGGACGTATGATGTTCTCGCCAAAGTTTCGGAGATTATGACTGTTTTGCCACGAATGAAGAATCGTAGATAAAACGAGACGTAGCAAATCACAGCACCGGATCGTCATTCCTGCGAAAAATCCAGTGATGGGCTCGAAGCTCGTCACTGGAAATACCTAGGCGAACGAAACGGGATCAAGCTACAATTGTCGGCAGCGGCTTGATGGCAACGAATTCGAATGGGATCCGAGCTTTCCTGCATCAGTATTGCTCTGATCCAAGCGCACTGATCGCAAGCTTCGAGGTCGCGCACCGACTCGAGACCCTGCACGCCGACCAACGGTTGTGCTCGGCCAACGAGGAGGCGGATTGCATCTGGATCGTCGAGGACGGCCAGCCCAAGGTTCTGGCCGGAGCATCCGTCATCTGGCGGGGGCCAGACGAGATAGTGAGGGAAATGGCTTTCCGGCTCGGCCGGTCCGGGGAGGTGCCGCTGCGGGGCAACGAGGTGCTCGCGGCCTGACGGACCAGGGTGTGGAGGGTCGACCAGGCGACCCTCAATGGTTTGGAACCCAGCACCTAGTTCGCTGATAAAAAAGCAGATCTAAGCTTTTTGTTGAGGTCACGGTCGGCACTGATCGTGGCCCCGCCACTCAAGGCGATTTGGTCCATTGCACAATGGCTTAAGCAGAGACGCGGGCGGGGGCATGCTCGAAAGCCGATCTACAGCTTGCCCACCCTGGCAACCCCACCCGTCCCGGCCCAAACCCGTGATCGTGACGGTACTCAAAAAGCTGCATCGCGTTAACGGATGCGACCAGGGTCGGCCTTAACTACCAGGAAAGGCAGATCTTCCCGACCTGCGACCCCGCCTCCTGGTAACCGAACGCCGTCGCCATCTCGTCGAACGGAAACACGCGGTCGATCACCGGCTTCAGCCCGTTGGCGTCGATCGCGCGGACCATCCCCTTCTGCTGCTCGCGGCTGCCGACCGACAGGCCGATGATCCGGCGATTGCCGAGCATGATGCCCATCGGCGGAACCTCGATCGGCTTCTGGCTGAGCATCCCGATCATGTAGATGCTGGCGCCGACCTTGGACGACTTCATCACCTGCGTCAGCTCGCCGCCGACGACCTCGACGACGTGATCGACGCCGTCGCCGCCCGACAATTCGAGCACCCGCGGCCCCCATTCGGGCGTCTCTTTGTAGTTGACGACATGGTCCGCGCCGAGATCACGCAACTTGGCCATCTTTTCGGCGCTGGAGGTGATAGCGATGACCGTCGCCCCTGCCATCTTGGCGAATTGGAGCGCGAAGATCGAGACGCCGCCGGTGCCTTCGATCAGCACGGTGTCGCCGGGCTTCACATCACCCTCGACCATTAGGGCTCGCCAAGCGGTCAGACCGGCGCAGGGCAGCGTCGCGGCTTCCTCATCGGTCATACTCGCCGGCATCTTTGTGAAGGCATGCACGGGCATTGCGACATATTCGCTGGCGAACCCGTCGACCTGATTGCCGCGCATCGTCTGCATCCGTGCGGCGGTCGGCGGCCCTTCCAGCCAAGCGGCATGGAGCGTGCCGATTACACGGTCGCCGACTGCGAACTCGGTGACGTCTGCCCCAACCTCGACCACCTCACCGGCCCCATCGGACATCAGCACGCGCTCGACGGGTACCGGAAGATAACCAATCGCGACCATACAATCGTGAAAGTTGATCGAGTTCGCACCGATTTTCATCAGAACTTCACCGACACCCGGCGTCGGACGTTAGACATCGGTGACATTCAGCCCGTCGATGGTCGAGAGGAACTGGTTGTGATCCGTTTCATCTGGTTCTCCGGGCGCGTTGAAGGATGGACTTGTTGAAGCACGGACTTGCCGCCATCGCTGAGGCACCTCATCTGGGCGTTGCTTCCCGTGCAGGAGGCGGACGGCGGAAACACCCAGGGACGCTTGAGAAAAGGCGCCGTCCGACTTATTGAGGTTGCGCGCTTTCTATAGGCCGAACCGTCAAACTGGCGCAAATCCATATTTTGAGGTCACACCGCAATGAGTGCGATCGACAGGGTTGCCAGCGAGTTCGGCGAGGTCGGTCAGCGGCTTCACCGTCTGCTTGACGCGCGCATGACCAAACAGGGGGCCTCGCTGGCGCAGAATAAATTGCTGTGCTTCTTGCAGCGGGCCGAACAGGACGTCTGCGCAACGGACATCGCGGGCTATTACGGCCTCGCACCCCGCACCGTGACACAAGCGCTCGACCTGCTCGAGCGCGACGGGTTGGTGACGCGCCGGCCCGATCCGAGCGACCGCAGGGTGAAGCGAGTTTCAATCACCGCGGCCGGTCTCAGAGCGATGCGGGCCTCCGAGCCGATGCGCCGCGAATTTGTCGAACAGATTTTCGGCGTCCTCAATCAGGACGAGATGACCGGTTTCTCACACGCGCTCTCGCGCCTGTCTCAGGCGTTGAACGAAGCCGAGCGAACCGAGCCGAGATGACGTACGGTCCGCCTCGAGAAGGCCAGCGGCCGGGGTCCGGACCCCAGCCGCACTGCTCATGGAGCAGGTGGAAGGGTCCCGCGCCATCGATCATCGACGACCGCGCATGCGGCTTTTGGGTCTCGATCGTGGCCCTTCTTCGCGGGAGCGCGTTCTTCAGTCCGGCGCGGGCACTTTCGCAGCCGCGCCGCGCTCCAGCCGCCAGTGCATTACGTCATCTGCGCCGCTCCCCGCTTCGACCGCCACGTTCCGCCTGCTGACGGGCTCCCGGGTTTTCGCATCGACGAGCGCCAGCGCGACGCGGTGGCCGGTTCGCGTATCGACGAAGCGCAGCGGGGGGCCTTCGCGACCCGCCAGATTCCATTTGTCGCCGATCTGCACCATCGCGGCCAAGAGCAACTCGATGTCCCGCCCCCGCGCCGTGGGCAGGTACTCGTAGCGGTCCGGCCGGACCTGATAGAGCCGCCGCTCCACGAGCCCGTTTTCCTCAAGCTCCTTCAGACGACCTGACAACGTGGTGTTCGTCGCTCCCGTCGACTGGAGCAGGTCCTCGTAGCGGGTGAGCCCGAGGATCAGGTCACGCATGATAAGCGTGCCCCAACGGTCGCCGAGGGCGCTCATGACGTCGGCTGCCGAACAGACCATCCCCTCGAAGCGCCTCAATCGCATCGTTCGCACGTCCCCCGTTCGCCGGTCCAATTCCAAAATCTCGACCGCCGTTGCATCCCGTTTACTGCAATCCGCCGTTCCGAGCCTAGGAGGTCCCGAGCGATGCGCGGCGGCACCACTCCGTTGCCGTCAAAAATATCGTTCTTGCTTTACTCCGATTATCAGAGTTAACACTATATAAATTGAATCGGAGCGTGTGCCGTGTCATCACAGAAAACCTCGCGGATTTTTGTTGTCGGCGCGACCAGCGCTCAAGGGTTGCCTGTCGTGAAGGGGCTCGTCGGCGATGGGGCATACTCTGTTCTGGCGCTCACGCGGGACTGCGGATCGGCCCGAGCGCGGTCGTTGCTGGGCCTCGGCAACGTCGAGATCCTGGAAGGGACATTCGCCGACGAAAGCACGCTGCGGACAGGATTCCGCGCATGCGACGGCGCATTCATAAACATCGACGGCTTCAACGCCGGTGAGAAGACGGAAACATACTGGGCGATCCGCGCTTACGAGATCGCCTTGGAAGAGCGTGTGAAGTTCTTCGTCTATGGAAACCTCGATTACACGTTGAAGAAATCGGGATACGACTCCCGGTTCCGGACCGGGCACTACGACGGCAAGGGCCGCATCGGCGAGTGGATCCTGTCCCAGAACGTGGACAACGGCGGCAGGATGGGAGCGGCCCGGTTCACGACGGGTCCTTACTTGGAGATGGCGTTCTCCTCGCGAACGCCGATGACGCCCCGGATCGAGGACGGCGTGGTGACGTAGCGGGTGCCGCTCGGTCACGGCGCCGTCGTGCACGTGGCCCTTGAAGATTGCGCCTATTACGTCGGCTGGCTCTTCGACCATCCGGCGCGCGCGAACGGCATGGATCTCTAAGTCGCCAGCGAGCACGTGAGGTACGATGCCCTCGCCGCCGCGTTCACGCGCGTGACCGGACATCCCGCCCGCTACGTCGACGTCGATGCCGATACCTACTTCGCGCGCGCCTTCAGCCACGTCGCCGACATGCCGGCCGGCTACAACGCGGACCCGGCCGACAAGAGCACGATGAGCTTCCGGGACAACTTCACCGGCTTCTGGAATCAGTGGAAGCATAACGTCATCCAGCGCGACTATGGCCTGCTGGACGAGATCCATCCCCATCGCATCCGAAGCGTCGAGCAGTGGGTGCATCGGCAGGAGCAACTCGAACGCGCGGCCGGCCGCGGGGGATTGTGGGAGAGGCTGCAGCCCGAGAACCGTGCAGGGCACTCCATCCTGAAGCTCGGCGAGGATCAGAGGCGCGGCAAGCTCCAGCTGCTGTCGGGAAATACGCCCCGAATCCCCCCATCGAGGTGGCGGTCCGGCAGGCCCCACTCGGTGCAGGCCACCGCGCGCATCAACGCGCTGCGCTCGTCCCCAAAGCCAGTCCGGAGATCAAGTCCATGACCCACCGCGAGATCGTTCTGTGCCATCCCGTCCGCACGGCCATTGGAGCGTACGGCGGCAGCCTCAAGGGCATCGCGGCGACCGACCTCGGCGCGACCGCAATCCGCGAGACCCTGCGCCGCGCAAACCTCGACGCGAGCGCGCTCGGCAGCGTCACGATGGGCAACGTGGTCCAGGCCGGCAATCGGATGAACCCCGCCCGGCAGGCGGCCTTCAACGGCGGCGTGCCGGTCTCGGTTCCCGCGCTCACGGTCAACCGCGTCTGCGGCTCGGGCGCCCAGGCCATCGCCACGGCGGCCGACGAAATCCGCCTCGGACACCATGACGTCGCCTTGGCCGGCGGCATGGAGAACATGGACCCTGCCCCGTACCTGATGGAGGGCGGGCGCTGGGGCCACAGAATGGGCCATGCCCAGATCCTCGACAGCATGTTACACGACGGGCTCAACGACGCCTTCTCGGGCGAGCATTCCGGGTGGCACACCGAGGATCTCGCTGCGAAGTCACAGATCGGTCGCGAGGCGCAGGATGCCTAGGCGGCCCGGTCCCAGGCCCGGTTCGCGGCGGCCCAGGCCGCCAGCGCGTTCGACGCCGAAATCGCCGCCGTCGAGATCAAGGGCCGGAAGGGCACGGAGACCTTCCTGCGCGACGAGGCTCCCCGTCCCGAGACAACGGCCGAGACCCTGGCCAAGCTGAGGCCTGCCTTTCGCAAGGACGGGACGATCACGGCCGGCAACGCGCCGGGCCTCAACTCGGGTGCCGCGGCAATGATCGTAGCCGAACGCGGCTTCGCGGAGGCCCATGGCCTCGACGCCTACGGTCGGCTCGTGGCCTACGGCGTCGGTGCCTGCGAACCGGGCCTGTTTGGGATCGGCCCCGTGCCAGCCGTCCGGCAGGCTCTGGAGCGCGCCGGCTGGTCCCTCGGCGACCTGGAGCGAGTCGAGATCAACGAGGCTTTCGCGCTCGTGCCCCTCACGGTCGCGAAGGAACTCGGCCTGCCGGAGGACATGGTCAACGTCGATGGCGGAGCCATCGCGCACGGTCATCCCATCGGGGCGACGGGCGCGGTCCTCGCGACCCGCCTTCTCCATGCCATGCGCCGCGACGGCGTCCGGCGCGGGCTCGTCACCCTTTGCATCGGCGGTGGCCAGGGTATCGCCTTGGTACTTGAATCCGCGTGAGCGGCGCGTATCGCGACCCTATCTCCTCGGACAACCCCTCCCTCTTTCGAGAACTGGCCGTCGCCGGACCGCTCTCTCGATCCACGTTTAGGGGATCGGCGAGTTTCGACCCAACCCAGCCGTCCGGACCGCCGTTGGAGCTTCCGGGAGGCAGCCATCCGCAGATTTCTGCCGCTCCGGATTGGGGCAGCGTGATGATCCTCATGGAAGAGGCGGGCGCGAGCCAAGAGCATCGGGAAGGATGCGGAGACCAACTAGCGCCCCATTAGCGGATGCTTGGCCGAGTTGCGCGTTCACGGCCGTGTTGACGAAAGCGCAGCCCCGGAACTTGGCGAGGCCGAATCAGGCTCGCGCCGCGTCGAGCACAAGCCCCAGGGGAGCCTCCCGGCGCTCTGCCTCGGACTGTGCGGTGCGAGACGACGATAGGGCCTCCTGGAACCATCCCATCCAGGCCGCATGCCGCCGCTCCAAATAGGCCCGGATGAGGTCGTCCTTGGAGGGGAGGTGCCGGTAGAACGTCACCTTCGTCACCCTTGCCTTCGCAATGAGCGGTCGATGCCGGTGGCGCGGATACCCTGTCGATGGAACAGGTCCTGTGCCGTACGCAGGATGCGTTCCCGCGCTGGCATGGGGGCCGAGGAGATCGGGTTCGACGTCTTCTCTCCTATGTCTGGCCTGCTGCCGGTTTCACGGACCCCCGGTTTGGGTGTGAGTTTCGTGATCAGAGCGGCGACATGTTTCCCTGTTGCGATTGGCGGGTCCTGTGGTCTGGGAATGCGTGCCAGGACCCGCCACCATCAAGGCGCGTCGGCTACGGCTTGTTGGCCGGAGCCGGATTTGTCGTCGTTGCCGGAGGCGCGGGGTTTGCCGGTGCAGTGCTTGCAGGAGGCGGAGGAGGCGTGGGGTTTTCGGCCTTCTTCTCGTCCTTGCAGGCCGTGAGCGCGAGCAAGCCGACGAGCGGCAGCAGATAGCGAATACGCATGAGCGTTCCTCCTGTTTGGCCTGTGTAGGCTGTGAGGAACGTCACTCGACCCCTGTTCGATCCGGCGCGCAGCTGATCTGCTTCCGGATCTGTAGTCTGCTGCGCTGGGCGGCATGGCGTGTCAATCACAAGAGGGTCTTCCACCTCTGCAAGCAAGCCGACCAACAACCCGCTGGTCGCGTCGTTCAATGGCCGACTGCGTGACGTGTGCCTGAACGCGAACTGGATCTTGTCGTCGGCCGATGCTTGGAGCAGGATCGAGGCGTGGCGGCGCCCGTACAACGAGAGCCGTCCTCACACAGCCCTGGGGTGGTTGACGCCTCAGGAATTTGCCGCGGCGGCCGCCGAGCAGGCCGCCAAATGACGCCCGGAGGCTTACCCTTCGGCCGGGCCAAGATCCGGCGGACCGTCACACAGTCCGCGACCTTGCATCGGTCGTGAACCACAAACGGGGTCAACTCCAATGGGCGCTCGGCGCATCAAGGCAGCTGAGGAAGATCCATCTCCTTGCGGAAACTCCTGTCGAAAGCGCCCGCCGGAACGAACCTGCGAAGGAAGCTGACCTGACGCGCCTTGGATCCGGCAGCGTAACGGCGCTTGGGCGTTGACGCCGTGGCAGCCTTGACGACGACCTTCGCAACGACGTCGGGCGCATCCGCGCTCTCCATGGCCTCGCTCAGGAAGCGATCCCGCGCCGCGCGTTCAACGTCGTAGACGTCAAGCGGCGCATCGGACCGGACGAGGTTCCGGTCGAACGCCGTGCGCGTGAAGGCGGGCTCGACGAGCACCACTCGCACGCCCTGGCCGCGAATTTCATGGTCCAGGGACTCGGAGAAGCCTTCGACTGCATGCTTGCTCGCGCCGTACAGCGCCATATAGGGCGCCGGGATCAGCCCCATGACCGAGCTGATGTTGACGATGCGACCGGCCTTCTGAGCCCGCATGATAGGTAAAACGGCTCGGGTCGTGCGGATGATGCCGAACAGGTTGACGTCGAACATGGCGTGGGCCTGCGCGATCGAGGATTCCTCCGCAGCCCCGCTGATGCCGAAGCCGGCATTGTTGACCAAGAGGTCGATCCGGCCCGTCTCATCGAAGACCGTCTCGATCATATGGGCGACCGACACGTCGTCGGTGACGTCGCAGGTGAGCATCCTGATATCGCCGCTCGCGGCGACGGCCGGCTTCCGGCTCGTGCCGAACACACGGTATCCGGCAGCCCGCAGGGCCTTGGCGGTTTCGAGGCCGATGCCGGAGGCCGCCCCGGTCACGATGGCGGTCTTGCTCGAGGTCTGGTTCACGATGCTCTCCTTCCGAGGGCCGCCTGCGGGCGACCCTCGCTTATAAATTACGAACATAATATATGATGGCAAGGCGCGAATTGCATTGGGGCGGGTTGTCCGGTGCGCCAGGGCACCGGAATGCGCATCCGCCCGTCCAAGTCCCCTCGACGGAGCATATGCTGCCACTGCATCTGGGGACCTCCCTTCCCCGCAGGCGCAGAGCATAATCCCGCCCACCGATAGCAGGGGGCGGCGGCCGGAACTCGGTCCTCATCGCCGTGTGGCCCCGAGGCGTGTACCGACGCCGCGCGTCAGGAGGCGAGCGCCGGGTCCGGTTCGGGCATCCCTGCGCACCAGCTCGTTCGGGGGCAGCCTCGGCCGAGAACAGTCTTCTCGCCGCAAAGGCCGTCGCGTTCACGCGGGCATGGTGATGATCCCCGCCGAAAGGGCAGCGAACATCCCCGCGACGCTGAGCGCCGCCGCGATCATGGCGCCACCGGGTGTGCCATGCCCATCCGCGGAAGGCTCCCGGCGAGCGGACAGCGAACGACGCGGCCTGCGCCCTGAGCCGCGAAGGACAGCCTGCAGAAGGAAGAGGAGCTGTCCGGCCGATGGCTTCCGGCAGGACCCCCGCCGCTGCTTGCAGTCGCCCGGCCCGGAAGGCCGATCGGGCGAAGGGCCGTCAGGGCGCGACGGAATCCTGCGCCGCCTGAAGGAGTTCCTCCGCCAGGGCCTCGTTATCAACGGCGCGCGCCAGGACGACCGCCCCGACGAGCGTCGCCATCGTCGCCAGGGCTCGCTGCCGACGGCGCTCCTTCAAGGCCCCGGGTGTCAGGCCAGCCAACAGGGACGCCAGTCGCTCCACGCCCTGCGTGAACCGCGCCCGGACGAGGCTGCCCGACAATTCGCGGGAGACATCGTTCGCCAGAGCCGCCAGGGGACAGCCCTTCCCGGGCGTCTGGACATGGCCCAGGGACAGGTAGTTCGCGACCACGGTATCCGTGGTGCCCCGGTGTTCCTCCGCGAGCGCCGCGTCGAACGCCTCGGCCGCCAGCGCATCCTTGTTGGCGAACTGGCCATAGAAGCCGCCATGGGTCAGTCCGGCGGCCGCCATGATGTCCACGACCCCGACACCGTGGAGTCCCCTCTCGCGGAACAGGGCCGCGGCGACCTCGACCACGCGTTGCCGGTTGATCCTGGCCTGCTCCTGCGAAACTCTCGGCATGGCCCGATCCCTCCGTGCGCCCGACACCAATATAGATGCGCGCCGTCATCTAAAGAAGGTCGTTCACATCGCGCGCGCGAGCGCGATCCCTGAGGGCAGTCGACCGGCCTGCGCGAGGGGGCGAAGCGCAGGCCGGTCGCCGTACCGGGCACGCACCGGGTGAGCGCCCGATCCTCCAAGGCCTCGGGGCCGGGGCGTCACGCTTGCGCGTGGTGCGGCACCGCGCCCGGACCGGCCGGAACGTCCGTTCCACGCGGCTCGCGTGCGACCCGGAACCAGAGGGCATAGAGGGCCGGCAGGAACAGCAGCGTCAGGAGCGTCCCGACCCCGACGCCGCCGATCAGCACGTAGGCCAGAGCCCCCCAGAACACGGAGTGGGTCAGCGGGATGAAGGCGAGCATCGCGGCGGCCGCCGTGAGGATCACCGGGCGGGCTCGGCGCACCGTCGACTCGACGATGGCCTCGTAGTCCGACAGCCCCGCCGCGCGGTCGTGGTGGATCTGGTCCACCAGGATCAGCGTGTTGCGCATCAGGATGCCCGACAGCGCGATCAGGCCGAGGATCGCGTTGAAGCCGAAGGGCTGGTGGAAGACGAGCAGCGTCGGGACGGCGCCGACGAGGCCGAGCGGCGCGGTCGCGAACACCATGAACATGGTGGTGAAAGAGCGCACCTGCAGCATGATGACCGTCAGCGTCACGATCAGCATCAGCGGGAAGACCGTCACCAGCGCCTTCATGGCCTTCTCGCTCTCCTCCACCGACCCGGCCGTGTCGATGCGGTAGCCGGGCGGCAGCTTCGCCCTGATCGCCGCGAGTTCAGGGACGATCTGGGCATGGATGTCCGGCGGCTGCTTGCCGTCGATCACGTCGCCCTGCACGCGGATGTAGGTCTCGCGGTTGTAGCGCTTGAGCACCGCATCCTCGGCGCGGCTCTCCAGGTGGGCCACCTGCGAGAGCGGGATCTGCCGCCCGTCCCTGGTGGCAAGCGTCAAGTCGCCGATGTCGCCGAGCGAGCGGCGCTCCGGGCCAGGGCTACGCAGGAGCACGTCCACGGAGCGCAGGTTCTCGCGCACCTGGGTCGCGGGGGTGCCGTTGAGGTAGCTCTGCAGCTGCTGGCCGGCCTCCTTCGGTGTCAGGCCGATCAGGCGAAGGCGCTCCTGATCGAGGGCGAGGTGCAGGGTCGGCGTTCTGTCACCCCAATCGAGATGGACGAGGCGCATATTGGGGTTGGCCATCATGACGTCGCGCACCTCCGCGGCAATGCCGCGGATGACGTTGAGGTCCGGTCCGACCACCCGGAAGGCGACGGGGAAGCGCACCGGCGGCCCGAACACGATCTGCAGCACGCGCACCCGCGCCTCGGGGAAGAGGCCGGCGTCGACGAGCTGGCGCACCTTGCCGCGCAACACGTCGCGGGCATGGGAATCCGCGGTCTGGACGACGATCTGCGCGAAGGCGGGGTCCGGCAGCTCGGGGTCGAAGGACAGCACGAAGCGCGGCATGCCCTGACCGATGTAGCTCGTAATCGCGCGCGCCTCGGGGAGCGCCCGCACGGCCGCCTCGACCTTTCTCACGCTGGCCTCGGTGGTCGCGAAGGCGGAACCGGTCGGCAGCGTCACCTCGACGATGAGTTCCGAGCGCTCCGAATTCGGGAAGAACTGCTTCTCGACCTTACTCATGCCGACCAYGGCCGCCGCGAACAAAGCCACGGTGATGCCGGCCGCCATCCACTTGTGGTCGACAGAGGCCCGCACCACGCGGCGCAGGCGCTGGTAGTTCCTGGTGGCGTAGATCGCCGCGTGGCCGCCCTCGACCGTCTTGATGTCGGGCAGGAGCTTGACGCCGAGATAGGGCGTGAAGGTCACGGCCACGATCCACGAGACGACCAGAGAGAACGCCACGACCCAGAAGATGTTGCCGGCATACTCGCCCGCCGTGGAGGCGGCGAAGCCCACGGGCAGGAAGCCCGCGATGGTGACGATGGTGCCGGTGAGCATCGGCGCGGCGGTGGCACTCCAAGCGTAGGTGGCCGCCGAGATCCGGTCGGCCCCTTCCTCCATGCGCACCACCATCATCTCGATGGCGATGATCGCGTCGTCCACGAGCAGACCGAGGGAGATGATCAGGGCGCCGAGCGTGATGCGGTCGAAGTCGCGGCCGGTGACCATCATCACCACGAACACCGCCGAGAGGGTCAGCGGCACGGCCAGCGCCACCACGATGCCGACCCGGAAACCCAGCGCCACCAGGCTCACGAAGATCACCACCGACAGAGCGGTGAAGAACTTCACCATGAATTCGTGGATGGCGTCGTCGATGACCTTCGCCTGGTCGGTGATCTTGGTGAAGGTCACGCCGGTCGGAAGCGCGTGGTGGATCGCCACCTCCTCGGCGTTGAGCGCCTCGCCGAGGCTGAGGCCGTTGAAGCCCGGCTTCATCACGAGGCCGAGCACCAGGGCCGGCTCGCCGTCGTTGCGGATCGCGAAGGCCTTCGGATCCTCGTAGCCGCGCTTCACTGCGGCGATGTCGCCGAGCTTGAGGCTGCGGTCGCCGGCCGCCACCGGCAGGTTGCGGATCGCGTCGAGGCCATCGATGGCTCCGTCGAGCCGCAGGTAAACGCGCGGCCCGTCGGCCTCGACGAAGCCCGCCGGCGTCACGTCGTTCTGGTTGGCCAAAGCGGCCAGGAGCTGCTGGCCGGTGATGCCGAGCGTCGCGAGACGCTGGTAGGAGACCTCGACGAAGATCTTCTGCGCCTGCTCGCCCAGGATGTTGATCTTCTCGACGCCGGGCACGCGCAGCAGCCGCTGGCGAAGGTCCTCGGCGCGCAGAACGAGGTGCCGGTGCGGCAGACCCTGCGCCTGGAGGGCGTAGAGGGCGAAGTAGACGTCCGAGAACTCGTCGTTGAACAGGGGTCCGAGCACGCCGCGCGGGAGGGTGGAGGCTTGGTCCGAGAGCTTCTTGCGCGCCTGGTAGAATTCCGAAGGGAGCTTGGCCGGCGGCATCGAGTCCTTGAAGAACACCTTCATCAGCATGAGGCCAGGACGGACCGTCGTCTCGACCCGGTCGTAGTAGTCGAGTTCCTGCAGGCGTTTCTCGAGCGGGTCGGCGACCTGCCGCTGGATCTCGTCGGTGGTCGCGCCGGGCCACGCGGCGGAGACCGCCATCGTCTTGACCGTGAAGGTCGGATCCTCTGCCCGGCCGAGCTTTTCGAAGGCGAAGATGCCTGCGGCGGTGACCGCGAGCAGGAGGAACAGCGTGACGGCGCGCTCGCGCACCGCCAGGGCCGAGAGGTTGAAGCGGGAGGCGGTCATCGGCCGGCCTCGGCCACGCTCGAGCCGGCCAGCCGGACCTTCTCCCCGGCCTTGAGGAGATGGGCGCCGAGGGAAACGATCCGGTCGCCCGGATTCAGGCCGGCGGCGACGTCCGCGCTCTCCTCGGACAGGCGCGTGACGGTGACGGGCTGCGCCGTGACCGTCTGAGTCCGGGCATCGTAGCGCCAGACGGCCGAGCCGCCGCCCTGATCGAACAGGGCGCCGAGCGGAACCGACACCGAAGCCGTCGCCTGCGGCTGGACGGGGCACAACCGGAGGGTGACCGTCGCCCCGAGCGGCGCGGTCTCGCCGCCGCCGGAGAGGATGTAGCGGGCGCGGTAGGTTCGGGTCGCCGGGTCGGCCGTGGCCGAAAGCTCCCGGAGCCGGGCCGGATAGGTGGTCTCCCCCTCCGCGTAGAGGGTCGCCGAAGCCGTGCCCTTCGCCCGCTGCCGGCTCCCTTCCGGCAGGAACACCTCCGCCTCGCGGGCGCCGTCGCGGGCGAGCTTCACCACCGTCTGGCCGGCGGCGACGACCTGCCCGGGCTCGCTGGGCACTTCCATCACGACGCCGTCGGCATCGGCCAGAAGCTCAGAATAGCCGGCCTGATTGCCGATCTGGCTCGCTTGTGCCTCGGCGTTGGCGAACTGGGCGATGGCCGCGTCCGCCGCGGCCTTGTTCTGATCGTAGGTCTGCTTGGAGGTCCAGCCGTCGCCGACGAGCTTGCGGCTGCGCTCCTCGTCGGCCTTGGCCTTGATCATCTGCGCGCGGGCCGCCTCGACCGAGGCGCGGGCCGCGTTGAGCGCGAGGGTGAAGTCGGTGCGGTCGAGCCGCATCAGGGACTGCCCGAGGCTCACGTGGTCGCCGGGATCGACGAGGCGCTCGAAGATCTTGCCGCCGACCCGGAAGCCGAGATTGCTCTCGGTGCGGGCGCGGATCACGCCGGTGTAGCGCGCGACGCTGCCCGCGGCGGGCGCGACCGCGATGGTCTGGACCAGCGGCGGCTCGGGCGTCACGGCGGTCTCGGCCGGGGAGCATGCCGCCAGGGCCAAACCGGCGAGCCCGATCATCCATCGCGCGTCCATTGCAGATTCCCGTCGCCGTCCGAGCATCATAAAAATTATGATCGTCATCTATTATGGTGCGGCGACGTCGTCAATGGCCCCCGCGGCCGACGTCGCCGACGTTGCCGATTTTAGCGGCCGAGCGGACGAACAATGGAGCGCTGACGACGCTCAAATCGCGTCCCGCGGGCACGAGCCATGCTAAGGTCGGTGCATCCTGCGTGTCTGGACGTGCCATCGGTGCGCCGCCGTTCTTGCGCGCATGTTCTGCAGGCAGCCATCGACCGGGACCGCAATCGCTATGACTGCAATCGCCGAACCGCAGGGAAAATCACTGCTCGAACGGATCCCGGCCGCTGTCATGGGCGCCAGCCCTACGATCTGGATCAATCCCGCCCTTGGCAGCAGCGCGTCCGTTTTGCCGAGCCTGGCGTTCGGTCATGCCGATGTCGAGCAGGCGGTGGCGCGCTGGCGGCGTTTCGCGCCCTTGCTGGCTCACCTGTTCCCCGATGAGGGCGCGGGCCGGATCGATTCGCCGTTGATCCCCATGGCGGTGGACCTGTCCGAGAGGATGATGCCGGGCGCCGCCATGGGGCGCGTGCTGGTCAAGGGCGACCACGCGTTGCCGGTGACGGGCTGCATCAAGGCGCGGGGCGGCGTGTACGAGGTTCTGGCCTACGCCGAGGTGCTCGCCGGCCGCGCCGGGCTGCTCGCGGAAGGCGGATCCTACGCGGCCTTCGCCGGGTCGGCGTTCCGCGACCTGTTCGCCCGGCATACCATCGCGGTCGGCAGCACAGGCAATCTCGGCTTCAGCGTGGGCCTGATGGGGCGTGCGCTCGGGTTCTCGGTCGAAGTGCACATGTCGCACGATGCCAAGGCCTGGAAGAAGGCACGCCTGCGCGCTCTTGGCGCCCGCGTCGTCGAGCATCGTGGCGACTACGGAGCGGCGGTGGCGGCAGCGCGGGCTGCCTTTTCCGGACGCGACGACGCGCATTTCGTGGACGACGAGAATTCGGTCGACCTGTTCCTCGGTTACGCCGCCGCCGCCCACGACCTGGATCGGCAACTCGCGGCGGCGGGGATCGCGGTGGAGCCCGCTCGCCCCCTGTATGTCTATCTGCCCTGCGGCGTCGGCGGCGCACCGGGGGGGGTCGCCTTCGGGCTCAAGCTGCTGTTCGGTGACGCCGTGCATCCGGTCTTCGTCGAGCCCGTCGCCTCGCCCTGCATGCTGGTGCAACTCGCCGCGGGCCTCGAACGGTCGGTGAGCGTCTATGACGTCGGCCTGGACAACCGGACCGCAGCCGACGGGCTGGCGGTCGCCACAGCCTCCATGCTGGTCGCGAGGACCCTCGAGAGGCTCGTCAGCGCCGTGGTCACGGTGACCGACGACGCGTTGTACCATTGGCTCAAGGTGCTCTGGACGGAGGCGAACATCCGTCTGGAACCGTCCGCCGCGGCCGGCTTCGCCGCCGCGGAGCGGTTCGCCGCACAGCTTCCGGCGGAGGCGCGCGCCGGCGCGACCCACGTGATCTGGACGACCGGTGGCGAACACCTCCCGGTCGGCGAATTCGAGGCTGCTTTGGCCCGGGGTTAGAGGGTGCCCCGACGGGTCCAGCTCTGCGAGTCCGTTGAGGCGATCCCTCGACGTCTCGTGGTCCAGGCCGCCCGCGCGACCGCGTGGCGTATGGCAGGGTGACCGGCTGACAGCCGCGTGCAGAGACAGGCGGGCGGCGACACGCCTGACCACAATCCTCTGGCCGGCTGAGATCACTCCATGAGATCGGTCAAGGCTCCGATCTCGTCGGCATTCTTCCACACCGTCTCGCAACCGATCACCTTGTCGGTGGCGTCGATGGTCAGCGTGAATTCGGACGGTATCCGCTCCGTGCCTACGAGCCGGAGCCGAACGCCCCACCGTGACATGTCATGCACCACGCAGGGGATCGCCGGGTGGCCTGCCACCGCGATCCGACCCTGCAGGTTGATGGCGACGCGCCGGGAAATCCGCTGGTTTTCCATATGTACAAAGCCCTAAAGCCACGCACGTTACACAGCGATCTTCAATGAGCCGTTGACGCGTAAGGCGAAATTGCGCGGAACAACCGGACACGACGGCTCGAATTGGATCATCCGGTCTGCCGGTTCGGCAGCCACCGGGAGACGAAGTGCAATGGACGCGCCACGCTGGCGCCAGCGCTGCCATCCCTGACGGGTTCGTCGTCGGGCACCAGCGACGCGATCAACCGCAACAGATTCTCCCGCTCCTCGCCGCTGAACAGCACGAGGAACGAACCCAGTTCCAATTCCACCTCCGGTTCGTCGTCTCCGGTTCGGTGCAGAACATAGGGTTGGCCGGTCTTCACATCGCGCGTCAGCGCCCATCGGTCGCCGGCGGCGCCAATGTGAAACTCCCGAACGACACGGGGCGCCTGTTCAATCATGCCTCAACCAACGCGCAGTCAATCACGCAACGCACGGCCGATTAGCACCAAATTACGGGCGCGAATATAATCTGCTTCCGTATTCCACAATCTTGCGTTTCAGGATCGTGCATCCAAGACGGCGTTGGCGGCCGCACGGTCTGTGATTCGAACTCGCTCGCGTGCCGTAGACGGCTTGAACCCGGTGCGGCCTCGGCAGATCTGCCGGGTGAAACGGCGGTCTCGCAAACCGGCATTGTCGATCGGCTTATCCCCTGTGAGATCCATTGAGAGAGTCGCTGCCGATCGGTCGCCGCCGTGTCTCTCGGCTAGGGATAGGCGTGTCTGCGTGAGCGCTCGAACGCATCCGCGCAGGGTTTGTCGAATAACCTGCAGGGCGGATCGGCGTCGCCCGGCTCTGCCAACAGCGGTTGTCCTCCGACGTCGCCGGTGGAATGACGCTGCGAATATCGCGATCTCGGATCGAAATAGGGGTCCGAGGTGTAGCTGTTCATGAACGCGCCGCCTGCAGGCATCTCGCTCTCGGCTCTGGCCATGCCGATCAGTCGTGGAATCGTAAGCGCGGCCATTGCAAGCCACAGGCATCGTCTGACCATTGGCTGGCCTCTCTTCGTGTCGGCATAAAGGACGGTACGGATCGGGATCGGAACAAATGTGTCGGGACAATAGAAAGATAATTGAAGCTGATAGAAATTCGTATGCGAGAGATACAACGCGGAATGATTTTTATCAGATTGAAAACTAGAGATTTGCCGTCGACTCAATCATTGAACTTAGAGAGTCAGTGCTGATGGATGGCGCCGCCGAAATCCATTCCGACAGGGACGCCAACGCACGTTCACGCGATCGAGAAAAGGTTGCGTCCGCCATAGATCACCGAACCCAGCGCCTCCGCACCACGCCGTAGAGACGCGACCTTCTGCGGCCTCAGACGGTCGTGGATCGCGCCGCATCCCTGACGTGTAGATCGCGTGAGTTTGGCGGCCATGACAATGAAACAACGATTTCTCAAGTAAAAATAATAATACTTCTTGAATAATATTTCAATTTCCAATCGTCGCGATTGCGAGGTTCGATCGAGTCCGACCGGCCGCTCGTCTCTGGCTTCCCCGACTTTATGAAACCGGGCGCGATTTTAAGTTTCTTAAAGACGCTTTTAGTTTATCGCGCCGAATTCATTCGAAGAGTGGTTTCGTGCGGACTATATCGCTTTCCAGCGGGGCCACCGCTCGGCGTCCTCTTAGCAAACAAAGCTCAATCCGCGCATAATCCTTGCGGCCCACTGGCCGAGGACATGCGCCGGATCGGGGTGGGACATCGGCTAGGTAGCATGGAACTCGTCCGGTTCGCTCTCAAGTTCCGCAAGAGCTTCTATGTTCTTGCCATCCTTATGTTCCTGTCCGGCGTCGGGTCGATCGCGGTGGCGCCCAAGGATGTTCTCCCCGCCGTCGATATCCCGGTTGTGGTGGTGGTCTGGACCTACAGCGGTCTCGACGCGACCGACATGGTTCAGCGCATCACGAACTACAGTGAGTTCTCGCTCTCCAGCAACGTGAACAACATCAGGCGGATCGAATCGACCTCGATCCAAGGCACTGTGACCGAGCGGATCTACTTCGATTCCGCCGTGAGCATCGATCTGGCGATGACCCAGGTCGACTCGGCCATGAACGCGATCCGCTCGCGCATGCCGCCGGGCGTGCAGCCGCCCGTGATCATGCGCTTCTCCGCCTCGTCGGTGCCGGTGATCCAGCTGGCCCTGTCCTCGTCGAAGCTGACGCTCACCAACGTCTTCGACTACGCCCAGTATCGGACACGCAGGCGGCTGGCCGAGGTGCCGGGCTCCACCCTGCCATCCCCCTATGGCGGTGCGCCGCGGCAGGTGATGGTCGATCTCGATCCCGCGAAGCTGCGCGCCCTCGGCATGACGCCGCTCGACGTTCTCGACGCGGTTCTGAAGCAGAATCTCGTGGTGCCCTCGGGTCTCGCGAAGATCGGGACACAACAATACACGGTCCGGCTCAATTCGAGCCCGCAGCTGGTCGACCAGCTCAATCGCATCCCGATCAAGGTCGAGAACAATCAACCGGTCCTCCTGCGCGATGTCGCCCATGTTCGCGACGGGGCGCCCCCGCAGATCAACATCGTGCGCGCCGACGGGACGCATTCCGTCCTGCTGCAAGTTTTGAAGAACGGCGCGGCCTCGACGTTGGACGTCGTGAACGCCGTGAAGGCGGCGCTGCCCGACATCCGCGCCGCCGCGCCAAAGGGCATGACGATTACCTCGCTCTTCGATCAGTCGGTCTTCGTCTCCGACGCGATCTCCGACGTGGTCCGCGAGGCGGTGATCGCGGCCGGCCTCACTGGCTTGGCGATCCTGCTGTTCCTGGGGTCTTGGCGCTCGACCATCGTGGTCCTCGTCTCGATCCCCCTCTGCATCCTGACCTCCCTGTCGATCCTGGTCGCCCTCGGGCAAACCATCAATGTGATGACCCTGGGCGGCCTCGCCCTGGCGGTTGGCATCCTGGTGGATGACGCGACCGTTGCCATCGAGAACACCTACCGGATGTTCGAGGAGGGCTTCCCGTTCCGGCGGTCCGTGGTCGAGGGGGTCGCCGGTATCGCCAAGCCCGCGCTGATCTCGACGCTGGCGATCTGCTCGGCCTTCTCGGCAGTCTTCTTCCTCACCGACGCGCCCCGCTACCTTTTCGTCCCACAGGCCGAGGCGGTGGTGTTCGCGATGCTCACTTCCTACCTGCTGTCGCGGACGCTGGTGGCGATCCTGATCGACGTCCTGGTCGCCCCGGAATATGCCCGGCATCACGGCGGCTCGCATCCGGATGTCAACGGGTCCGTGGCGCCCCGCCGACGCACGAGACTGGGTCGCCTGCTCGGTGCGGTGGCGTGGCCGGCCCTCTGGCTCCTCCGGATTCCGGTGCGTGGCGCCCTCGCCTTTCGGGCCGCCTTCGAGCGGGGCTTCGCGCGCTTCCACGCCGGCTATGTCGGGCTTCTCTCCGCCGTGCTCCACCATCCGCGCCGGGCTTTGCTCGGCGGGCTCTCCGTCGTCGCCGTGACCGCGTCGATCTTTCCCTTCGTCGGGCAGGATTACTTCCCGATGATCCAGTCCAGCCAGATGACGCTGCATATCCGCACCCGGCCGGGCCAGCGGATCGAAGAGGCGGAAAAGACCTTCGCGCAGGTCGAGGATGTCGTCCGGCAGGTCGTCCCAAAAGAAGAAATTGGCCTGATTCTCGACAACATCGGTCTCCCGGCATCGAACTATAATTTCGCCTTCATGGATGCGTCATTCGTTGCGTACAACGATGGGCAAATGCTCATCAACCTGAAGGGCGAGCACAAGCCGATCGCGTTCTATCAGAAACGCCTGCGCAAGGTCCTGCGCGACGCGTTTCCCGAGGACACCTTCTACTTCCAGCCGTCCGATATCATCACGCAGATCCTGAACTTCGGCACCGTTGCGCAGATCGATGTGCAGGTGGCCGGTCGGCATGATGACAAGGACCTCGCCGTCGCCCGCGACTTGGTCCGCCGGATCTCCGCGGTCCGAGGCGCCGTCGACGTCCACCTCCACCAGATCGTCGACGCGCCGCAGATGTACGTGAATGTCGACCGGAGGCTGGCGTCGGAGATGGGTGTCAGCGAGCAGTCCATTGCGCAGAACCTCAACGTCTCGCTCTCCGGCTCCTTCCAGGTCAGCCCGAACTTCTGGGCCGATCCGAAGTCCGGGATGCCCTATCAGCTCTGGGTTCAGACACCGGAATGGCGCAACGCTGATATCAATCAGCTCATGAACACTCCGGTCTCCGTGCACGCGACCACGCAGAACCGGCCCGGGATTCCGATCCTGCTGTCGAACATCGCGACGATGCAGCGTCAGCCGGAGCAGACGGTCATCAACCACGTCAATCAGCAGCCGACCTTCGATGTGCTCGCCAACGTTCAGAACGCCGATCTCGGCAGCGTGCGCACGGACGTAGAACGGATCGTGGCCGAGGAGCAGGCTCAGCTTCCGGCCCCGGACAAGATCCTGGTCCGGGGCCAGATCGAGAGCATGGAGAGCGCGTTCTCGCATATCGAACTCGGGCTCGGGATCGCGCTGGTGGCGGTCTACCTGCTCCTCGTCCTGAACTATCAGACCTGGGTCGATCCCTTCGTCGTCATCGCCGCGCTGCCGCTCGCCTTCTGCGGCATCGTGATGAGCCTGTTCATCACCAGCACCGCGTTCTCGATCCCGGCCCTGTTCGGGGCGATCATGTCGGTCGGCGTCGCGAGCGCGAACTCGATCCTGCTCGTCACCTTCGCCAAGGAGCATCGGGAAGCCACGGGCTGCTCGGCCCGTGAGGCCGCCCTGATGGCGGGCCATACCCGGCTCCGACCGGTCCTGATGACCGCCTCGGCGATGTTCCTCGGCCTGATCCCGATGGCGATCGGTGCGGGCGAAGGCGCCGAGCAGAATGCCGCCCTGGCCCGCGCGGTGATGGGCGGGATCGGGATGGGCACCGTCTCGACCCTGTTGTTCGTCCCCCTCCTCTACACCCTGCTCCGGCGCAGCCCGATCAAGCCCCTCGAGGATTATTGATGCACGCTTTCACCGACGCCCCCGGGAGCGGCGCCGAGGCTGCCGCGCGGGCGCACCAGCACGCGGTCGAGGTCGATCCGCTGCGGCAGGACAGGGCCGGCGAGGTGCTTGCCCATGCCTCACCTCCGCCGCCGCGCAAGCGGCCCTTCCTGGTGGCGCTGATCGCCCTCGGCAGCGCCCTAGGGCTCGGCGCCTGGCACCATTGGCAGGCCTATCAGGCCTCCCTGGAGACGCAGGCCGAGACCGTCAACTTCGTCCCCGAGGTCCGGACCGGGCCGGCCAAGGTGGAGGACGGCCCCCTTACCCTGACCCTTCCGGGCCAGACGGAGGCCTTCGACCACGCCGACATCTTCGCCCGCGCCACCGGCTACATCGCCGAACGCCGGGTCGACATCGGCTCGCGGGTCAAGAAGGGCGACCTTCTCATCCGCATCGCCGCCCCGGATCTGGACCAACAGGCGCGTCAGGCCGAGGCCCAGCTAGGCCAGCTTCGCGCCCAGCTCGCGGTCGCGAATGCGGACGTGCAGCAGGCCAGGGCCAACGTCACCCTCGCGAACGCCACGGACGCGCGCACCTCGACGTTGGCCGGTCAGGGCTGGGCCTCCAAGCAGAACGCCGATCAGACCCGGGCCGGGATGCTGACCGCCTCCGCGTCCCTGACGGCCGCGGAGGCGAAGGTGAAGGTCGCCGAGGCCAACATCACCGCGCAGCAGGCCACCGTCGACCGGCTACGAACGCTGACGACCTTCGAGAACGTCGTTGCTCCGTTCGACGGGATTGTCGTCGCCCGCAAGGTCGATGTCGGGGATCTGGTTCATGGCGATGCCGGCGGCGGGACGCCGCTCTTCTCCATCGACAGCACCGACGTCCTGCGCGTTGCCGTGCAGGTGCCGCAATCGGCAGCGGTTGGCATCCACGACGGCGTCAAGGCCCACGTGAAGGTTGCGCAGATGCCGGATCGCACGTTCTCCGGGACGGTGTCGCGGAGTTCCGTCGCCCTGCAATCGTCGGTGCGGACGCTGGAGACCGAGGTCGACGTCGCGAACCCGGAGGGCATCCTGCGACCCGGCCTCTATGTCGCCGTGACGTTCGAGGTGCCGCGCATACATCCGCGCGTGACGGTGCCGGCCGAAGCGCTGATCTTCAACGCGGACGGGACGCGCGTGGCCGTGGTCGGCGCGGACGATACCGTCCGTCTCCGTCCGATCACGATCGCGCGCGATCTCGGCACGCGGCTCGAACTGCGCAGCGGCCTGACCAGCGACGACACTGTCGTCCTCAATCCGCCCGCCGACCTTCGGGATGGCAGCCGGGTCATTCCCAAGGGCAGCGCCGCCGCCCGGAACCCTCAAGCCAAGCTCTCCGAGCAGGCGAGTGCGGAGTGAGGCGCATGGTCCATAGCCCTCGCCCCCCGGTAAGCTTTGCCGCACCTATGACGCCTTCCAGCAGCCGCGGTCGGAGCCCATTTGACTCCGGGACAGAAGAGGATATTTCCGGCGCTCCCTCCGGGCCGCAGGAGACCAGACAAAGCCGGCGAATACAAAATAAGAAGGAAAAACGGATGGCTAGCGTATTGGTTGTAGAGGACGACCGCCGCGTTGCAGCCGAGATCGGGTCCGCGCTCGCGGAATACGGCTTCCAGGTGGATGAGGCGCCGAGCGGCAGCATCGGACTACGCAAGGCCATGGACGGTAACTTCGACGTGATCGTTCTGGATCGTATGCTGCCGGAGATCGACGGCCTGTCGTTGCTGACGAAGCTGCGTGCCGCGAAGGTCTCGACGCCGGTTCTCATCCTGAGTGCGCTGTCGGCCGTCAATGAACGCGTGGACGGCTTGCGAGCAGGCGGTGACGATTATCTCGCCAAGCCTTTCGAATTCATCGAGCTGACGGCCCGCGTTGATGCGCTTGCCCGGCGCAAGATGGCTGCGGAGGCGGTCAGCGAGCTGGTGGTCGGCGATCTCCGGCTCGACCTGATCGAGCGTGTGCTCGATTGTGCCGGCCGCGAGATCGAGTTGCTGCCCAAGGAATTCGCGATCATCGAGTTCCTGATGCAGAATCCCGGCGTCTTGGTCAGCCGAAAGATGATCTTCGAGTCGGTGTGGGGTTACAGCTTCAACCATCAATCGAGCGTGATCGATGTCCATATCGGCAAGATCCGCAAGAAGCTGGACCCCGACGGCCTGAATCCGCGGATCCATACGGTGCGCAACACGGGCTTCATCCTCCGTGCGCCTTCTTGAGGTCCGGCGCACGAGCGGCTTCCGGGTTGCGGGCCTGTTCTTCGCGACTTTCGGAACGGCATCGCTGGCGCTGTCGGCCTTCCTCTACATCGACACGCGCAGCTACGGGCGCAAAGCCGCGTTCGAATGGGTCGAGTGGGAATCGAAGCATCTTCTGAGCCTCTCGCCTCGGGCGCTGCGCGAGCGAATCGACGCCTCCGAGGACTTCGCCGAAGGCGGGCGTCCCCTGGTCCTCTTCGGCCCCGATCACGAACGCCGGGCCGGAGCGCCGATCGCCTATCCGGCCGCGGCGCCCCTTGGCCGGCCGTTCGTCCTGTCGCAGCCGATGGATCGCGGCACCCGGACCCTGTTCAGCCAGCTCACCGAGCTTCCGAGCGGCGAGTACGTGCTGGTGAGCCGCTCGGCCCAGGATCTTCAGGCCCTCGAGAAGGCGCTGGTCGAAACCTTCGTCTGGGGCATGGCCGCCACGATCATCATCGGCCTCGTCGGCGCCGTGATCTTCGGGGCCGGCTCGCTGCGGCAGAACGATGCGATCACCAAGGCGGTCGAGCGGATCATGCGCGGCGACCTGAGCGAACGGCTGCCGACACGCGGCGTCTCGGCCGATCTCGCGCACCTCACGCGCGTGGTCAACGACATGCTCGATCAGCTCCAGCGGCTGATGCTGGAGATCAAGGGCGTCAACGAGAACATCGCCCACGACCTGCGGACGCCCCTGACCCGGGTTGTCGGAACTTTGGAGCGGTCCCTGCGCAAGGCCGACAGCGTGCAGGCCTTCCGCACATGCAACGAAGACGTCTTGGCCGAGGTCAAGAACATCGTCATCCGCTTCTCCGCACTGCTGCGCATCTCGGAGATGGAAGACCGCCTGCGCCGTTCCGGCTTCACCGAGGTCGATCTGGGGCGGCTGTTGGAGGACGCCGTCGAGTATTACGAGCCCCTGGCCGTCGAGCGCGGCATCGAACTCCACTGGGACCGGCCGGAACCCTCCTGCATGGTCGAGGGGGATCGAAGCCTCATCTTCGAGGCGGTGAGCAACCTGATCGACAACGCGCTCAAGTTCACACCGACGGGTGGTGAGGTCACCGTGACGCTCCTGCGGAACCCCGCGGGCATCCGGGTCACCGACAGTGGGTGTGGCATACCGCCGGAGGAGCTGGGGGCCGTCCGTGCGCGATTCCGCCGCGGCGCGCTGAAGACCGACAACAGCGGTTTCGGAATCGGGCTGAGCTTGGTGGACTCGATCGCCCGGCTGCATAGTGCCGCCTTCGACATCGTCAGCGACGGCGCCGGCTGCTGCGTCACCCTGCGCTGGACTCACAGGCATGTGGAGGCGGCACTCGTAGAGCCTGCGCCGGTGCCCGCTCACTGAGCCCTGCGGTGAGCGGAACGGCCGCCGGGACGTCCCGTCCAGCCTGCCCGGCATCCGCAGCCATCGAGGCGGACACCGGGCGCCTGTCTGTTTCAGACGAGGTTGCTCAGTCCGACCGGCCGCTGCGCCGACGCTCGCGGGTATTGAAGCGGCTCCACTGCCGGTTGGTTGGGACGGTCCCCACCGAGGCCGGCTGCTGAAGGGACGAGCTGTATCCCGTCGCACCTTCCCACATCCCGCCCGAACGGTCGTTGCCCTGGGCGTAGGAGTCCGCATCGAGGCCACTGCCGTGGGTGCGGATGATGAGGCTGGGATCGATCGTGGCGCCCCCATCCTGTGCGAAGGCAGGGCCGGCAAGCAACATGGCGCCCACCGAGCAGGCCAGGACGATGCTCTTCATAGTGATCTCCCGTTTTCGAGCTGTCGCGAACCGGCGACGTGGGAGTAAGATGCAGCTTTGACGGTTTAAATTCTATATTTTATTGCAGAATAATTGTTTCGCTCTTTGGTCGACATTCAATCTTTGAATGATTCTTTGGATTTCGCCGCCGCGATCGGCCAGGGCCAGCCGATGCGCTGCGCCGATGCCCATCCCTCGGGCGGCGTATGTCGCCTGGCGATCGGGTCGTCCGTCTGCTCCATGTCCGCGTGGAGGCTCATGTGCGAAACGAAAAAGCCGACCGGTTGCCCGGTCGGCGAAGTCTTATGGGTCTGAAGCTTTGGATCAAACGAGGCGAACTCTGGTACCCGAGCCCGCCGGATCTGAAACCATAGCATCCGCTCGGTCGACGGCGAAGAAAGCCGCTGAAGAGCTGATGTCTTTGTACCTGATCCTGCGTATCGTGCAACAAAAACATTTTTTATTTGTTGAATGTCATCGGTCAAACTTCGATGTTTATGAATATGTTCCAAAATAATAAGCCCAGCCTGTTGGCTGGGCTCGGTATTTCAAGACCAAGTTGAGAAATATTTCTCTCTGGGTTCAAAAATCCCGCTGCACGCGGAAGCGGACTTGCGCCGCATCCTGCGAATTCACGTAGCGCAGGGAGTTTTTGGAGATGTCCGGCGTCACGCCACTGTTCAGCGCTGTGCGGATATACTCACCCTCGACGCCGATATCGAGGTCCTTGACGGGCGTCCAGATCAGGCTCGCGCCTGTGATCACCTGGTTGTTTCCCCTCAGAACCGGGCTGGTGGCGAAGGCCAGCGCGTTGGCGGCGCTGGCGCCAGACGGTGCGAAGCCGAAACCGAGAAGGCCGAGCGCGTTGCGACCCTTCGAATTGTAATCGATCTGCGCGTAACTCCCAAAGAAGGCCGACCGCCAGCTCGGAGCCCAGTAGTGGAGCAGTGATGCCACGGCGGAGAAGGACGTCGACAACTCCAGCCGCCCAGTCGTGGGGTTCAGTACTGCATCGGCATAGTATTGCGCGAATGAGCCGCCGCCGACGGATGCGGCACCGAGGGCGTCGTACGGCGCCGTGTAGTTCGAGATGCCGGTATACGTGATGGCGCCCTGGCCGTAGGCACCCTGCAAATAGAGGGTGTCGCCGGTCGCGATGAAGGGCAGATTGACCTTCAGGCCCCCCTGGACCGCCCAGCCATAGGCGTTCGAGGCGCGTCCGGTCGGCGAGATGCCGAGGCCGGCGGTCGCCGTCGTGATGCCCCCCACCGTGCTTCCGGCATCGCCCGCGTTGATCTCGTGGACCGCTGCGGAGAGCTGCGCGGAGCCCCAGGCCTGATCGATCCGCGCGACGCCGACGACGTCGGGCATCCGGCTCTTCTGTGTGACATCGACGAAGGCGACATTGCCGGGGCCGACGACGATCGGTGCCAGCCAGGTCGAAGGCGTGAAGGGATTGAACGCGTTGCTGTAGCCCGCGAAGCCCCCGCCCGCCGTGAACGCGCCGGCAGCCGCGCCCGTGCCGAAGATCGGGAAACGCCGGTAGGTCGGATCCTCCATGGAGGCGGTCAGCGTGATGCCGTTACCGAGCGTCGCCGAGTAGGCGAGCAGATTGGTGCTGAACGTGTCGGATCCGGCTGTGCCACCGATCAGCTCGAAATCATGAGCGTAGAAGTCGAAGAACGACGCCGCACGGCCCGCGGTGAGACCGGCGAACTGGATGAACGCCTTGTCGGCGTTGACGTAGGTCTGCGTCCGACCGAAGGCGTCGGCCCCAAGCCCGGCAATGGCCAAGCTCTCGCGCTGCCGGGATCCTGAGGTGAGGAACGGGCCGCTGCGATTGGCGATGTCGATCCGCAGGAAGGCGCGCAGGGTGCCGTAATCGGTCTGCGTGCGCGAATCGAGGTTCAGCCGCATCAGGCCCAGATAGCCGGTTACATCGCCGCCGGCCCCGGTGCGGACCTTGCTGGTCTGGTACAGGAAGTCATACCGGGCTCTGCCGGAAATACGGATACATGTATCGCCGCCAGGAATGTAGAAAAAGCCGGCACCATAGGCATTGCAAACGCGTACATACTCGACTGGGGCAGCCTTCATGGTCGGGAGATCGGCGGCTCGCGCGCTTCCGAACGGGATCAGCAAGGCTGAAGAGCCAAGTAACAGCGCCTTGAGTCTGGTCATGGTGTCCCCGCATCAAACGCCGTGGGCATGAATCCGCCAGCGTCAACCCAATGATCCGCGTTCACGTCAGGTCTCGGTTCCCGCTTGAGACCAACGCCGCAGTGAATTTGAGATTTGGCCGACCTATCGACCGGCAGCTTGACCGTATCTATCAAGAGATGATTTTACAAATAAATTGCGATTGCATTTTATAATTGGAATTGAGTTCATTAAATTTGTTTTTGTATTTGAATTGTCCAAAGCGGCGCGCGCTGAAGCCGCTTCGTTTCGCGACCCCGGATGGGTCGGCCGTTCGGGCGGGTGATTCGGTCCGCGCGTCACTCCCCGTCCCGCGCGCCGGCGCGAAAGCCGGACGGTCGCACCCGTGCAGCGCGAGGGCATCGAGCCTGCGGGGTGGGGCGGACCGGATGCGTCTGGTGGCGGGTTGTTCCGAGACCCAAGGGGCGTCTCGCCCCCGTCTGCGATGCGGCGTCGGGACCGGATCCCGTGCGATCGCGCAGGCGCGGCCGCGCTGCCGCAGATCAGCGCCGCGCTTTCAGCTGCAGGCGCCGATCAGAGCGCTCGCCTTTTCGGCAATCATGAACACCGCCGCCTGCGTATTCCCCGAAACGATGCTCGGCATTACCGAGGCGTCCGCCACGCGCAGCCCCGTAACCCCGCGCACGCGCAAGTCTGGATCCGTGACGGAACCGGGATCGGCGCCCATGCGGCAGGTGCCGCAGATGTGGTAGATGGTCTGGCCGTCGCGGCGGGCGAAGTCGAGCCAGTCGGCATCCGTCCGGCAATCAGGTCCCGGGTTGAGTTCGGGGCCACGGAAACGGTCCATCGGTGCCTGTTCGACGATGTGCCGGGCGATCTTCATCCCCTCGACCATCGCGCGACGGTCCTCCTCGGTGGCGAGGAAGTTCGGCCGGATGGCAGGGGCCTGAAGCGGATCGGGCGAGATGGCGTGGATCGTCCCGCGCGATTCGGGCCGCAGCTGCGTGACGCCGATCGTCATGCCGGGCAGGCGGTCGAGCTTGCGCTCGGCGGCGTTGGCGTAGCTCGCGTGCATGAAGAAGTACTGGACGTCAGGCCCTTCGAGACCGGGGCGCGTCCGTACGAAGCCATGGGCGAGGCCGGTGCCGAGCGACAGGATTCCCTGCCCCGTGGCGAGGTAGCGGGCCGCCGCGAGGCCGAGGCTTAAGCCGCGGGTCTGCTCGTTCAGCGTCACCGGCAGACGCACCCGCCAGTTCATCCGCGTGCAGTAATGGTCCATGTAATTGGCGCCCACTCCGGGCGCCGCGCGGCGGATCGGAAGACCGAGGCGGGTCAGGATGTCGGGATCGCCGATACCGGACAGCTCCAGGATCTGGGGGGTCTGGGCCGCGCCGGCGGCGAGGATCACCTCTCCGCAGCAGCGAAACAGCCGCTCGCGCCCTCCGACCAGCGCGGCGACACCGTTCGCCCGATCCCCATCGAAAGTCAGCCGCAGGACGTGCGCGTCGGTGACGACGGCGAGGTTCGCGCGCGGAAGGGCAGGTTTCAGGTAGGCATCGGCGGCGCTGATCCGCCGCCCGCGCCGCTGGTTGACTTGATAATAGCCGACGCCGTCCTGGCGCGCCGCATTGTAGTCCGGATTACGCAGGTGGCCGGCCGCCTCCGCCGCAGCAATGAAGGCCTCCGCAATGTCCGGCTGCTCGCCGACCTCGGTGAGCGGCAGCGGGCCGCCGCGGGCGCGCAACGGATCGGGCGGTCCGTCGAAATCCTCCACCCGTCGGAAATAGGGCAGTACGTCCGCAAAGCCCCAGCCGCGGCACCCGGCCTGCGCCCAGGCATCGTAATCCTGTGGCTGTCCGCGCACGTAGATCATGCCGTTGATCAGCGTTGATCCGCCGAGGCCCTTGCCGCGCGGCACCGCGATCACCCGGCCGCCGGTCGCCGCCTCCGGCTCGGTCCGGAAGCGCCAGTTGTAGGCCGGATGCTGAAGGAGACGGCTGAAGCCCGCCGGGATCGCGACCCAGGGGCTGCGCGCCCGACCCCCGGCCTCGAGCAGCAGCACCCTGCGCGTCCCGGACTCGGTCAGCCGGTTGGCCAGAACGCATCCCGCCGTGCCGCCGCCCACGATCACGTAGTCGAAGTCAGCCGCCGCGATGGCGTCGATGTCGATCCGTCGCACAGATCTCGCCTCAGAGTGCGCCCATGTGGTGGGCCATCAGCGCGATCTGGCGCTCCAGCATCGGCAGGCCCTTCTGGATGCGGCATCCGGCCGCCGACGCTGCGGCGAGCAGCGGCGTCGTCTCGGGATCCATGATCGCCTCGGCGACGAACTGGCCGCCGTGGAGAGCGGTCAGATCGAAGGGCGCGGCGTCCCCCGGGCGCATTCCGAGCGACGTACCGTTGACGAGGATGTCATGGTCCACTTGGCTCCCCTCCGCGGCGACCGCGAGGGCGGGATACGCGGCGCGCACGCGCGCGATCAACGCCTGCGCGCGGTCGAGGGTGCGGTTGAGGATCGTCAGGCGCGCGACGCCCGCCTCCGCCAGCGCGAAGGCGATCGCACTGGCGGCACCGCCAGCGCCTGCCAGCGCCGCGTCCCGGCCGCGGGGCTCAACGCCCGAGGCGCGCAGCGCATCGACGAAGCCGATGCCGTCCAGCATGGTGCCGACCATGCGTCCGTCCGCCTCGCGCCGGACGCAGTTCACCGCCCCGATCTGCTCGGCCTCGCGGGTGAGCGCGTCGCACAGATCCGTCATCGCCGTCTTGTGCGGAACCGTGGCGATGAAGCCGCCGAAATTGCGCACCTGCCGAAGCCCGTCCATCACGGCGGCCAAGCCGTCCGCCGGCACGTGCAGCGGAACGAGCACGCCGTCCACGCCGTGACGGGCGAAGAGCGCACCCATCACCTCGGGCGCCTTCACGTGGTAGATCGGGTCCGCCAGGATCCCGTAGACCCGTGTCCGACCGGTGATCCCGACCGCGGTGGCCGCCCCGTCCATGGCCGTCCTCTCGTCCATCCGCCGTCCTGATTGCGACCGGCTCACGTCATGTACAAGCCGCCGGCCACGTCGACAGTCTGGCCGGTCACGAAACTCGCCTCCGCGGAGGTGAGGTAAAGGGCGAGGTCCGCAACTTCCTCCGGCGATCCGAGGCGGCCCATCGGCGTCAGGCGGACCTGCGCGTCGTTGACCGCACTGCCCACCGCCCGGACCATCGGGGTCTCGATGCGTCCCGGGGCGATCGCGTTGACCCGGATGCCGAACGGACCGAGTTCGGCCGCCAGATGCTTGGTGAGGCCGATCAGCCCCGCCTTCGAGGCCGCGTAATGGCAGGCGACGATCGGCGAGTGGGTCTTTCCCGCCACCGAGGACAGGTTCACGATGAACCCACGCCCGGCCGCCCGCATCGCCGGCACGAGCGCCCGGACGGTGTTGAACGCCCCTGTGAGATTGACCGCGACTACGCGGTTCCACTCGGCCGGATCCATCTCCCAGACGCGGTGAGCCACCCCGTCGTGCTTGGGCGAGATGCCGGCATTGTTGATCACGGTATCGAAGGCCCCGCCCATCGCGGCGGCCGCCTCGGCCAAAGCAGTCTCGACCGCCGGATAGTCGGCCACGTCGAGCCGCAGCGGCAGGGCTCGCCCGCCCGCTTCCTCGATGAGCCCGACGGTCGCCGCCACGTCCTCCTGGGTGACGTCGGCGACGCCGACCAGGGCCGCGCGCGCTCCAAAGCCCTCCGCGATCGCCCGGCCGATCCCGCAGCCGGCCCCCGTGACGAGGACGCGTCGGCCGGCATGGCTCGGCCGGCGGGCGATGGCATCCGGGTTGGTCTCTCGCTCCGTCATCTCGGATCCTCCGATCGGCGCACCTCACAGAACCGCGGCCGTGGCGCGCCCGGATGGTGTCGGCCAGGATGTCCGCGCCAATCTCCACCACGGAGCGCCGGTTTGCGACCCGCAGCGGTGGGGGATGTTCCGAAGGTCGAGGACACTGCGCAGGTCGGTCCGGCCGATGCCGAGTCCCCTGCCGGACTGCGTTCCGCGCTTGCGCCGGCCCAGCCGCCGGGGTTCCCGGGAGCCGGGCTGGGCTGCGCCGTTAAGCATGTCCGCGGTCGATTCAAGATTGCGGAGCTCGGGTATATGCCGATCGTGGCGTTATGTTTTACAAAGTTCTAACGCATCTCGGCCAATTTGAGTGGGTATTGCGGAGGATCGAATGTCGGAACCGCTGACCCTCTCGTCGCATCCGCTTTCCAGCGCCGAGGTCGTCGCACCACGGCGCGCCGATGCGTCCGCCCGCGCCGAGCGCCGTCCGCGCACCGATACGGGTACGATCGTCATCCACTGGGTCGTCGCCATCGCGATGGTCGCGAGCCTGCTCACAGGGCTTCGGATCTCGGCCGACGCACCCATCGCCCGAACCGCAAAATTCCTCGCACCACTGCTCCCGCAGGGCGAGGTCTGGACGGTTCATTTCGTGGCCGGCCTGACCCTGTTCTTCGGCATCACGGCCTACCTGGTTTATCTCGTGCGCGGGAGGCTCACCGATCGCAACGGCATGACGCGCCTGCGCGCGATTCTGGTCGGCGGCCGGACCAAGGCGGCGCGCAAGGCGCGCTGGGGCGGCGTCAACGTCGCGCTGCACTGGCTGATCTACGCCGTTACGCTCGTCCTGACGGGGACCGGCATCGCGCTCTATCTCGGCTATGGCGGCTGGGTGGTGTGGCTCCACGCCACCTGCGCTCTGGTCGCCCTCGCCTACATCGCCGTTCATACCGTTGCGCATTTCATGTATGGCGGCCTGTGGCAGCTCCTGCGCCTGTTCCGTCCGGCTCCACTGTCCGACGGCGCGGTGCGTCGACGCCGGCCGCTCCTCGCGGCCGCGATCCTGGGCATCCCGGTCGTCGGAGGCCTGGCCTGGGCCGACGTGAAGGGCCGGTCCACTCTGGTGGTGGACAAGGTCGCGGTCGGACCCGACCTCGGAAAGCTCCTGGACGATCCGGTCTGGCGCACCGCCCGTCCGGTTTCGGTCCGGACGATGCAGGGCGCCAATTTCGGAGGCACCGGCGAGACGACCGTCGAGATCCGCGCGGTGCGCGACGCAGCGAACGTCTACTTCGCCTTCCGGTGGTGGGATCCGTCGCGGTCGCTGAAGCGCGTCCCGCTGGTCAAGAAGGATGACGGGTGGCATGTCCTCGACGCCGAAGCGGCCCATGCCGACGTGACCACCTATTACGAGGACAAGCTCGCGGTGATCTTCTCCCGCTCGGACGCTTTCGGCAGTGGCGGCGCCACCCATCTCGGCGCCAGAACCCTGCCTGACGCGCCCGCGCCCCTGAACGGCCGCGGCTACCATTACACCACCGACGGCAGCTACATCGACATGTGGCAATGGAAGTCGGCCCGTGGCGGCATGCTGGGCGTCCTCGAGGATATGCATATCGGGCCGCCGACCGATCCGACAGCGGCCGAGCGGGCGGTCAAGGGCCGCTATCAGGCGGGCTACTGGGGCGACCCCGGCACCAGCGCCTACCGCTACAATTTCCGGTTCGAGGGACCCGGCGGATACACGGGTTCCGTCGAGCCGCTGCGGCTGCCCAAGGACTGGCGCGCCACCGTGGCCAAGCTCGGCACCGTGGATCTCACGCCCGATGCGAGCGCCTCGAAGGGCTCGGCCTGGTGGATGGTCGAGAAGACCGAGACCGTTCCGTATTCCACGGCCGTCGATGCGGAGATTCCGGTGGGCACCGTCATACCGGGTGTACTGCTGACCGACGGCTATACCGGTGACCGGGCCGGCATCTCGGCGGCCGCCGACTGGGCGGACGACCATTGGACGGTCGTGGCCTCGCGCAAGATCGCGACCGGCAGCAAATACGACGTCGATTTCCTGCCCGGCAACACGTTCTACCTGTACGTTTCCGCATTCGACCACACGCAGACCCGCCACACGCGGCACATGCGGCCGGTCGAAGTCCTGCTGCGCTGAGGCGGTCCCGCGGCATGGTCGATCCGGTCGCCCTCGTCATCAATGGCCGGCGCATCAGTGCCAGCGCTGGCCAGACCCTGCTCGATGCCGGTCTGGCGGGTGGCCGGGCGATCCCGCACGATTGCGCGACCGGCCAGTGCGAGACCTGCCGGGTCCGGATCTATGACGGTTCGGTGGACGATGCCGGTACGCGGATCGGCGATACCGTCCTGGCCTGCCGGGCGCGTCTCACCGCCGACACGGTCATCGAATTCGATGAGGTGCCCGACATCGTCCGGCGGAGCGGAACGGTCGACACCGTGACCGAACTGACCGCCGACATCGTCGAAGTCACGGTCGCGATGCGCAGACGGCTGTCCTACCTTCCCGGGCAGTACGTGCGGGTCGCCTTCGCGGGCCTGCCGCCGCGCGACTACAGTCCGACCCTGCGCGCCGATGGATCCGGCGAGCTGAACGAGCTGATCTTTCAGATCCGTCGCCAAGCCGGCGGCGCGGTGTCGCCGCATCTCGGCGGGCGGATCGGGCTCGGGACGGCCGTGAAGGTCGAGGGTCCCTTCGGGAGCGCTTTTCACAGACTCGGGCGCGGTCGCCTCGTCGTCGTCTCATCCGGCGTCGGATGGGCGCCGGCTTGGGCCGTCGCCCGCGCGAGCCGCCTGCGCGAGCCCGACCGTGACCTCGTCGTCGTGGCCGGCGCGCGTAACCCGCAGAATCTCTACATGCGTTCGGCACTGGATTGGCTGCGCGACCGGGGGGCGACGACGATCCTGACCTGCAGCGGCGGCTATCCCCCCGCCGATGCACGCTCCGGGCGGCCGACGCTCCATCTGCCGATGCTCACGCGGGACGATACCGTCGTCGCCGCAGGGGTTCCGGACATGGTCGCCGCCGTCCAGTTCCTGGCAGCGGCCGCCGGTGCGACCTGTTACGCCGATCCATTCTACGCGGCTGACCGCAGCCTTGAGGCGGCCGAGCCGTCTGAAACAAACTTCTTTCAGCGCTTTCTACAGCGCGTGACAGGTAATCGGACCGCTAAAACGGATCCAGTCGCCTAGCAAATCGTCAACCACAGCTTGATTGCGATGTATCCGGTGACTCGAAGTTAAGCATTCGAGTCTCATTATGCCGGAATGTCAACGCTGTCCTTCGGTCTTCGGCGTCTCTCGGCAGTCGCCCTCGCCCTCCTCCTCCAGTCGATCGCCGTCCGGGCGGAGGAGCTTCCAATCGTTGGGACCGGTGACGGAATCGAGATGCTGCAGGCTGTCGCGACCGCCTACAATGCCCAGGCCGGCGAGGCCCGCGTGTCGGTGCCGCCGAGCATCGGCTCCGGCGGCGCCGTGGCCGCCGTTGGTGGCGAGCGCCAGAGGCTCGGTCGGGTCGCGCGCCCGCTCACTGAGGCGGAAAAGGCGCAGGGGCTCGTCGAAGTTCCATTGATCCGCATACCGTCCGCGGTCTTCGTGCATCGCGGTGCCGGCGTGACCAACCTGACGAGCGACCAAGTCGCGGCCATTTTCGCGGGCAAGACGGAGAATTGGAGCGCGCTCGGCGGCTCCGATCTCAAGATCCGGGTGGTTCGCCGCGAGGACACGGACAGCACGCTCTCGGTGCTCCGGTCCACCATGCCGGGCTGGCGTGACCTCGTCCTGACCAGCCGTTCGAAGACCGCGACCACCACCCAGGACGCGATCGAGACCGTTCGGCAGACGCCCGGGGCGATCGGCTTCGGACCGTTCTCCCCGGCCCTGTCGGACGATCTCGTCGTCCTGTCGATCGACGGAAGGGCGCCGCGCGATCCGGCCTACCCGAGCGCGGTTACCCTGGCCCTCATCTACAAGCTCGCCACCCGGGATGCTGCAACCTCCGCCTTCCTCGCCTTCGCCACATCCGATCGCGCGGCGCAGGTGATGGCGGAGCGGGGTGGCGCCCCGCTCAAGCCGTGACGGGCACCGTCTTCTCGCGATCTCTGCGCGCGCGCCTCGTCGGCGCCACGCTTTCCACGGCTGCCATCGCCCTCGCAGCCCTGGTCTTCCTCGTCGTTCTCAGCTCGGGGCAGACGCTGCGGGACCAGGCCCAGGAGGTCTCGAACTGGTCGGAGGCTCAGTTGTCGGACCGCCTCCTGAGCGATGCCAAGCTGGCCGCCGCCCGGCTCCAGATGCAGCGAGAGGACGTGGAGCGGCGCTTCGCCACCATGGCGAAGCGCTGGGATGTGGCCAATGCGGTCTTCTCGGGCAACACGGTGGCGGCGTCCGAACTGATGCGGCCCGCCCTGGCGCTGGCCGATCTGGACGGCGCGATCGCGTTCGACCTGAACTTGCGCGCCCTGACGGCCGACCGGGTCGATGCGGACCTGCTCGCGGCCAACACGGCACTCGGCACGATCCCCCTCGCCGCTTCCTTGCGCACCATGATGGCGCGCAACGACCGCGATCATGCGGACGGATTCGTGTCGTCCCTCCGGTGGGACCACACCTTGGCGCGCGCGCTGGCGGCCGATGAATCGGGCGCGGTCGCCGACATCTTCGGGCAGCCGCTCTTCGACGAGTTCGGCGAGGTGATCGGCGGGTTGATCGGCTATCGCATCCTGCGCGCCCGCGAGCCGATCCTGGCGGCCTTCTCGGCGCTGAGCGGGCGCGACGTGCTCATTCTGGCGGGCCAGCGCCTCCTGTCCTCGTCCGGCGCCGCCACCGCCGGCGCTTGGCTCGGCGATGTGTCCCGGGCCGAACTGCATCCTGTCGTCGGTTCTGAGAAGGTTGCCCGCTGTCTTCCGCAGGTGCCGGACATCCGGCTCTGCGTCGCGGCGCCTCTCCGGGAACTGCAACAGCTCACCGGCAAGGTCGTCGGAATTGGAGAAGAGAGTTCCCGCTCGCTCCTGAAGACGCTCAGCATCGTCGCCGGGCTGACGCTTTGCCTGGTCGCGGTGGTGCTGCTCATCCTGTCCAGCCGGATCACCCGCCCGCTGGTGCGCATCACACAGACCGTCTCCGAGGTGGCGCGCGGGAATTGGCACGTCAGCGTGCCGGATGTCGACCGCGAGGACGAAGTCGGCGACATCGCCCGCGCTGTCGTCGTGCTCGAACAATCCCTCTCCGAGCGAGACCAGCTGCGCAACGATGTGTTCCGGAAGAACACCATCCTGACGGAACGCGAGCGGCAGCTCCAGGAGCAGAATGCCCGCTTCGATGCGGCGTTGAACAACATGTCGCAGGGGCTGTGCATGTTCGGCGCCAGTGGGCGCCTCAAGGTCTTCAACGCGCAGTTCTGCCGGATCTACGGGATCGCGCCGGACGCGCTCGAGACCGAGCCGACCTACGCCGAGGTGCGCCGGCTGGCCGGTCTCGCGGATCAATCCGGCGTGGAGATCGGTCCCCACGGACGGACCATCACCAAGACCCTCGCCGACGGCCGGTGCGTCGAGATCACCGTCGAGCCGATGACGGACGGAGGCTGGGTAGAGACACACGAAGACGTCACGGCGAGCGTCACCGCTCAGGCCCGCATTACCCATCTGGCGACCCACGATGCCCTCACCGGGCTCTCGAATCGCGCGCTCCTGGCCGACCGCTTGGCGGCGGCCTTTTCGGATCGTGCCCGCGGCGGCCGGCCGGTCACCGTGGTCTGCCTCGACCTCGACGACTTCAAGGGCATCAACGACACCCTCGGGCACCCGGCCGGCGACGAGCTGCTCCGGCAGGTGGGCCAGCGCTTGACCACTCTGTGCCCGCCCGGCGGCACCGTCGCGCGTCTCGGCGGCGACGAGTTCGCCCTGGTCCTGTGCGAAGGGGATCGCTCGGAGAGGGTGCTCGCGCTGGCGGAGGAGATCCTGGCGCAACTCAGGCGCCCGTTCCTCCTCGCCGGCCAGTTCGTCTCCGTCGACGGCAGCCTCGGGATCGCCGCTTCGGCCCCGGAGGATGCCGACGGCGACGATCTCCTCCGCCGGGCCGACGTCGCCCTCTACGTCGCCAAGGCGGAGGGCGGCCGGCGCGTCCGCACGTTCGAGCCGGAGATGGAGGAGCGCCAGAACCAGCGGCGGTGGCTGGAGCGTGAGCTGCGGCTCGCGATCGGCGCCCAGCAGATCGAGCTTCACTATCAGCCGCTGTTCGACCTCGCGACGAACGCGGTGACGAGCTTCGAGGCCCTGGCCCGCTGGAACCACCCCGAGCGGGGGATGATCTCGCCGGGCGAATTCATTCCGGTCGCCGAGGCGACCGGGCTGATCGACGACCTCGGCGCCTACGTCCTGAAGCGCGCCTGCGCGGACGCGATGGGATGGCCGGGAAACCTGCGCGTCGCAGTCAACATCTCGCCGATCCAGTTCCGCGAAGGCAATCTCGACCAGTTCGTCGAGGAGGTTCTGCGTGCGACCCGGCTGCCGAGCCAGCGCCTCGAACTCGAGATCACCGAGTCGGTGATCCTGAGCCAGGACCAAACGAGTTTCGACATGCTGACGCGGCTGCGCCGCCTCGGCGTGCGGTTCTCCATGGACGATTTCGGGACCGGCTATTCGTCCCTCAGCTCGCTCAACACTTTCCGCTTCGACAAGATCAAGCTGGATCAGTCGTTCGTCCGGAATTTGCTCGAGAAGGACGAAGCGGCCGCGATCGTCCACGTCGTGGCCGAACTGGGCCGCAGCCTGAAGATCACCACCACCGCCGAGGGCGTCGAGACGCCGGAGCAGCTTGCACGTCTGCGGGCGAGCGGGTTCTCCGAAGTGCAGGGCTATCTCCTGAGCAGGCCGATCCCCGCCGCCGGCGTAGCGGCCTTCATCCTGGCGCAGGACAGGCACAACGCCGCCGCATAGTTTGAGCGTACGGAGGCCGATCCGACGGGGGATCGAGCGCGGATCAGTCTGCTGCGACAGGTCGACGCCACAGCCGCACCGACCCTGCAGAGCCCCGAAAGCTGCTGTCGACCCGCGGGACCGTCAGACCGCGGGCTTCGGTATCGGCGAACGGTCGGTCGAGCCCTGTCGATCCGGGACGCCTTCGAACGATCTCGGTCCTCTCCCGCCCGGGACGCATCGGTGCCATGCCCGGGATGGACGTGGCGCGCGTACAAGAAGGTGTATCCTCCGTGAAAACGGAGGAAATGATGGCCTACAAGATCACTTTTCGCCGGGGAAAACGCGAAAGCTTCACCAAGCTGTGGCCGTGCGACCTCGAGGCGGCGACGGCGTACGCGCTGGCACAACTCCCTGTCCAGAATCGGGAAAACGGCGCGACATCGGTGAGCGTCGTCTGCGAGCGGACCGGCGAAGTCGTGTTCAGCTCCACCGAGCAGCCCGAGCCCGCGACGGCGTAGGGCGGATTCCGGTCGCATCGTGACCGGGAGCCAAGGCCGGTATCCCGTGCGAAGAGCCGCGGGATCAGGTCCGACGGACGGGCCGCAACGGAGGAGACCGCATCATGCCGTCAGACCCGGCCCGGCCGCCCGAGCCTCCTGCCGCAACCTCGGGCAAGGACGACCTCGTGTTCGGCGCGTACAGCTCCCCACCCTGCTTCCTGCACGAACTCGATCCGAGCTACCTCAGTCCGGCCGACGCGGCCGCCGCAGAATCGCGGACGACCGCAGCGGATGCCGCCGGTCCGTTTCCTGATGACATCCCTATGCCGGACGGCCCTCGGTCGTCTTGGTCCCTCACGGCCGACGCGGAAAGGATCGCGCCATCGGGCACCGGCCCGGATGGAGCCTCCGCATGCAGACCGTCCGCCACATCCTCGCCGCGTGCGGGGCCGACCGCGCCTTCGCGCTGACGATCGTCGCGCTCGGCGCGTGGTCAGCCTTGTCTCTCGGGCTACTTGCCCTGAACACCTTCGAACCCACGCTCGTCCCTTGAGTGCCAGAGCGTCGGAGGTCGATCCGCCGTTTGCCTCGCGCGCGCCGATCGCCCGTACTGCTTCCGAGCCAATCCCCTGCCTTATCGAACCCGTCGAAGGCCGCTGCGAGATTTGCGGCTTGGGCTTTGGCGGTGTCCGGGGGCGAGCCGCAGGTGTCGTCCGGGTGGGCCGCGCCCAATGGCGTGACCTTTGTCCGGATGCGGCCCGGCTGACGGCGCCGGCAGCCTGCCCCGGTCTGCGGACGAGCTTCCGCGGAGAGGCTCACTCCTAACACGTCCCTTATAAGTTCCGGCGCGGCCCTCGCTCGAACCCTAACGCGGTTCCCGGCCACAAGCATGGTCGGCCAAGCCCGGTCGCGGAGCCTCCGCGGCCGGTGCGCCGAACGGACCCGACCACCATGCTCGACATCGTCTTCCTCGCCGGAGGGCTCGCCTTCTTTACGGCCGCAGCCGGCTACGCGGCCGCCTGCGAGCGGCTCTGAGAGAGGCCGCCATGACCCTCGACCTCGCCCTCGGCGCCCTCGTGACCGCGGGCCTCCTCGTCTACCTCACCTACGCCCTCGTCCGCCCCGAGCGGTTCTGAGCGGCCCCTGACGGACCTCCCCCCATGACCCTCAATGGCTGGATCCAGATCGCGCTTTACGGCGCGGTCGTTCTGGCGCTCGTGAAGCCGCTCGGGGCCTACATGACCCGCGTCTTCACCGGAGAGCGCACTGTCCTCTCGCCCGTGCTCGGACCGATCGAGCGCGGGCTCTACCGCGTGTCCGGAATCGATGCCCGCCAGGAGCAGCATTGGCTGGCCTACACGGGCGCGGTCATCCTGTTCCACGTGCTGGGTTTCGCGGTGCTCTACGCGATCCTGCGGCTGCAGGCCGTCCTGCCGCTCAACCCGGCCGATCAGACCGCGGTGGCGCCGGACCTCGCGTTCAACACCGCGACCAGCTTCATCACCAACACCAACTGGCAATCCTACGGGGGCGAGACCACGCTCTCGTACCTGTCGCAGATGTTGGGGCTGACGCACCAGAACTTCCTGTCGGCGGCGACCGGCATCGCGGTGGCGGTGGCGCTGATCCGTGGGTTCGCCCGCGCGTCCTCCGGCACGATCGGCTCGTTCTGGGTCGATGTGACCCGCGCGACCCTCTACGTGCTCCTGCCGATCTGCGTGCCCTACACGCTGTTCCTCGTCTGGCAGGGCATGCCGCAGACGCTCTCGCCCTCCATCGACGCGACGACGCTGGAGGGCGCCTGGCAGACCATCGCGCTGGGGCCGGTGGCGAGCCAAGTGGCGATCAAGATGCTCGGCACCAACGGCGGCGGCTTCTTCAACGTCAACGCCGCCCACCCGTTCGAGAATCCCACCGCCCTGTCGAACTTCGTCCAGATGGTCTCGATCTTCGCGATCGGCGCCGCCCTCACCAACGTCTTCGGCCGCATGGTCGGCGACGAGCGGCAGGGCTGGGCGATCCTCGGCGCCATGGGGATCCTGTTCCTCGCGGGCGTCGCCGTCACCTACTGGGCCGAGGCCCACGGCAGCTCGGTGCTCAACGGCTTCGGGCTGACCGGCGGCAACATGGAAGGCAAGGAAGTCCGCTTCGGAATCGCGGCCTCGGCGCTGTTCGCGGTGATCACCACCGCGGCGTCCTGCGGGGCCGTCAACGCCATGCACGACTCGTTCACCGCGCTCGGCGGCCTGATCCCGCTGCTCAACATGCAGCTCGGCGAGATCATCATCGGGGGCGTCGGCGCCGGCCTCTACGGCATGCTGATCTTCGTGATCGTGGCGATCTTCGTTGCGGGCCTGATGGTCGGCCGCACCCCCGAATACCTCGGCAAGAAGATCGAGGCGAAGGATGTGAAGATGGCCATGCTCGGCATCCTCTGCCTGCCGCTGATGATGCTGGGCTTCACCGCCCTCGCGACCGTCCTGCCGGCGGGGCTCGCCGGCCCGGCCAATGCCGGCCCGCACGGCTTCACCGAGATCCTCTACGCCTACACGTCGGCGGCGGCCAACAACGGCTCGGCCTTCGGCGGGCTGTCGGCCAACACGCTATTCTACGACAGCACCCTGGCCATCGGCATGCTGGTGGGTCGATTCTTCGTGAAGATCCCGGTCCTGGCCATCGCCGGCTCGCTCGCCGCCAAGAAGACGGTCCCGGCTTCCGCAGGTACGTTCCCGACCCATGGCGGCCTGTTCGTCGGGCTCCTTGTCGGTGTGATCCTGATCATTGGCGGCCTGACCTTCTTCCCGTCGCTGGCGCTCGGCCCCGTGGTCGAGCACCTCGCGGGCGCGGCCGGCCAGACCTTCGCGACGGGAGGCTGAGATGCCGCGCGCGCTCTCCTCCCGACGCATGCCGCGCCATCACCTCGCGCTGCACCGGCCGCCGTCCCGGCGGGGCCGGGCCGCGCCGCAGCCGGTGCGGACCTCCGACCTCGTGCTGGCGCTCCTCGGCGTCGTGCTGCTCGGCGGCTTCGCACTCCTGGCGGCTTACGGTCTGACCCTCGGTCCGCCGGGGGGCTGAGCCTCACCTTCGTCATCGCGAGCGCAGCGAAGCGACCCGAGCCGGCTCGACGCCGCCGAACGTGACGCTGCCCTGGATTGCGTCGCTCCGCTCGCAAGGACGGCGAGCCCCACTTCAATCTTCCCTTCGGACATCCCCCATGTCGCGCCAGACATCATCCCTCTTCAGTGCCGCCTTGATCGGGCCGGCCCTCCTCGGCTCCGTCAGGAAGCTCGATCCCCGCGCCATGATCCGCAACCCGGTCATGTTCGTGGTCGAGGTCGTGGCGGCCCTGACCACGGTCCTGTTCGCCCGCGACCTCGTCACCGGCGGCAGCGATCTCGCCTTCTCCGGCCAGATCATCCTCTGGCTGTGGTTCACCCTGATCTTCGCCAACTTCGCCGAGGCGCTCGCCGAGGGCCGCGGCAAGGCCCAGGCCGACAGCCTGCGGCGGACGCGCACCGAGATGACCGCCAAGCGCCTCAAGGGTCCCGGCGGCGCCTACGAGACGGTCCCCGGCACCGCTCTCAAGGTCGGCGACGTCGTTCTGGTCGAGGCGGGTGAGCTCATCCCCTCCGACGGCGAGGTGATCGAGGGCGTGGCCTCCGTCAACGAGGCCGCGATCACGGGCGAGTCCGCCCCGGTGATCCGCGAATCCGGCGGCGACCGCTCGGCGGTGACCGGCGGCACCCAGGTGCTGTCGGACGCCATCAAGGTCCGCATCACGGCCGCGGCCGGTTCAACCTTCGTCGACCGCATGATCGCCCTGGTCGAGGGCGCGTCGCGCCAGAAGACGCCGAATGAGATCGCTCTCAACATTCTGCTCGCCGGGCTGACCATCGTGTTCGTCTTCGCGGTGGCTTCGATCCCGAGCTTCGCGAGCTACGCGGGCGGCGCTATTCCCGTGATCGTGCTGGTGGCCCTGTTCGTCACCTTGATTCCGACGACGATCGGCGCGCTGCTCTCGGCGATCGGCATCGCCGGCATGGACCGGCTGGTGCGCTTCAACGTCCTCGCCATGTCGGGCCGCGCCGTCGAGGCGGCGGGCGACGTCGACACCCTGCTCCTCGACAAGACCGGCACGATCACGCTCGGCAACCGGCAGGCCACCGAGTTCCGCCCGGTCTCGGGCGTGACCGAGGCGGAACTCGCCGACGCAGCGCAACTCGCCTCCCTGGCGGACGAGACGCCGGAGGGACGCTCAATCGTCGTGCTCGCCAAGGAAAAGTACGGCATCCGCGCCCGCGACATGGCCGCGCTCAACGCGACCTTCGTGCCGTTCACCGCGCAGTCCCGCATGTCGGGCGTCGACCTGGAAAGCGCGTCGATCCGTAAGGGCGCGGTGGACGCGGTGATCGCCTCGCTATCGGGCCAGCCCGTGGCGAGCCGCGGCTCGAATGCCGCACTCGCCTTCCAGCCGGCGCCGGAAACGCCGGCGGTTCGGGAAATCCGCGCCATCGCGGAGGAGATCGGCAGGGCCGGCGGCACGCCCCTCGCGGTGGCCCGAGACGGCCGGCTCCTCGGTGTCGTCTACCTTAAGGACATCGTGAAGGGCGGGATCCGGGAGCGTTTCGCCGAGCTGCGCCAGATGGGCATCCGCACGGTGATGATCACCGGCGACAACCCCATGACCGCGGCCGCCATCGCGGCGGAGGCCGGGGTCGACGACTTCCTGGCCCAGGCCACACCCGAGGACAAGCTCGCCCTGATCCGCGCGGAGCAGGCACACGGCAAGCTCGTCGCCATGTGCGGCGACGGTACCAACGATGCCCCGGCCCTGGCTCAGGCCGACGTCGGCGTCGCGATGAATACCGGCACGGTGGCGGCCCGCGAGGCCGGCAACATGGTCGATCTCGACAGTGACCCGACCAAGCTCATCGAGATCGTCGGCATCGGCAAGCAGCTGCTGATGACCCGCGGCGCCCTGACCACCTTCTCCATCGCCAACGATGTGGCCAAGTATTTTGCCATCATCCCGGCGATGTTTTTGGGTCTCTACCCGCAGCTCCAGGCGCTCAACGTCATGCACTTGGCCTCGCCCCAGAGCGCGATCCTGTCGGCGATCATCTTCAACGCGCTGATCATCGTGGCGCTGATCCCGCTGGCACTCCGCGGCGTCACCTACCGCGCCGTCGGCGCCGCCGCGCTCCTGCGCCGAAACCTGCTGATCTACGGGCTCGGCGGCGTCCTGGTGCCCTTCGTCGGCATCAAGGCGATCGACCTCGCCGTCAGCGCCCTTCACCTCGTCTGAACCGGTCCATCGGAGACCCGCCATGCTGAAACAGCTTCGCCCCGCCCTGGTCCTGCTCACCGCGCTCACGGCGATCACCGGCCTCGCCTATCCCCTCGCCATCACCGGTCTCGCCGGCGCCATCTTCCCCGCCAAGGCCGCCGGCAGCCTGATCGAGCGCGACGGCACGGTCATCGGCTCCAGCCTGATCGGCCAGACCTTCACTGGCGCCGGCTACTTCCACGGCCGGCCCTCCGCGACGACGGCCCCGGATCCTGCCGACGCCGCCAAGACGGTACCGGCGCCCTATAACGCGTCGAACTCTTCGGGCTCGAATCTCGGCCCGACCAGCGCGGCACTCGCCGAGCGCGTGAAGGGCGACCTCGTCGCGCTGAAGGCCGAGAATGGGGGGGCGCCCGTCCCGGTCGATCTCGTCACGGCGAGCGGCTCGGGTCTGGACCCGGACATCTCGCCGGAGGCCGCCTACTTCCAGGTTCCCCGGGTCGCCGAAAACCGCAAGATCCCGGAGGCGAAGCTGCGCGACCTCGTAACCTCGCGTATCGAGGGCCGCATGCTGGGCATCCTGGGTGAGCCACGCGTCAACGTCCAGACGCTCAACCTCGCCCTCGACGCCCTCGCCCGCCCCTGAGCGGCGTCCATGTAGAGGGACCATGCCGGAGACCGGTCGCGACCCCACTCGTCCCTCGCCCGAGGCGCTCCTCGAGGCGGCGCGCCGGGAGGAACGGACGCGCGGCCGGCTCAAGGTGTTCCTCGGCGCAGCCCCGGGCGTCGGCAAGACCTACGAGATGCTCACCGTCGGCCGTGCCCGGCTGAAGGTCGGGACCGACGTCGTCGTGGGCGTCGTCGAGACCCATGGGCGGGCCGAGACCGAGGCCCTCCTCGACGGGTTCGAGGTGATCGCGCGCCGCCCCGTGCCATACCATGGCACGGTCCTGGAGGAGATGGATCTCGACGCGCTCCTCGCCCGCCGCCCGGCCCTGGCGCTCGTCGACGAATTCGCCCACACGAACGCGCCCGGGTCGCGGCACCCCAAGCGCTATCAAGATGTCGAGGAGCTGCTCGACGCCGGCATCGACGTCCTCACGACGTTGAACATCCAGCATGTGGAGAGCCTCAACGACGTCGTCGCCGCGATCACCCGCATCCGGGTCCGCGAGACCGTGCCGGACGGGATGCTCGACCGGGCCGACGACATCGAGGTGGTCGACCTCAATCCGGACGACCTGATCCAGCGCCTGAAGGACGGGAAGGTCTATGTCCCGACCAATGCCGAGCGGGCGCTGAAGCACTACTTCTCCCGCGGAAACCTGACCGCCCTCCGGGAACTGGCGCTCCGGCGGACGGCAGACCGGGTCGACGACGAGTTGCTCGGCCACATGCGGGCCAACGCCATCGCCGGACCCTGGGCGGCCGGGGAGCGCGTCCTGGTCTGCGTGAACGAGGATCCGCGCTCGTCCGGCTTGGTGCGCTACGCCAAGCGGCTCGCCGATCGCCTGCACGCGCCGTGGACCGCCCTCTCGATCGAGGGGCCGCGTGCACCGTTTCGCAGCGAGACGGAGCGCGACCGGATCGCCGAGGCGCTACGGCTCGCCGACCGTCTTGGGGGCGACGCGGTGACCCTGCCGGGCGGCCGGCGCGTCGCCGACGACGTGATCGACTATGCCCGGTCGGCCAACGTGAACCATATCGTGGTGGGCAAGGCGAACCGCTCGTGGCTGTTCGAACTCCTGAACGGGTCCGTGGTGCACGACCTCGTTCGCCGCAGCGGCAACATCAGCGTGCACGTGGTCCCCGGCGAGGCGGTCCCCGACGAGCAGGCGCCGCGCCGCGCCGTGACGACGGCGATCCCGCGCCCGGGATTCGAGGCGCTGCCCTACGGGATCGCGATTGCCGCAATCGGCGCCGGACTCGGGACTGCGCTCCTGGCCGAGCCCTATGCCGGCGTCGAGAACGCCGATCTGTTCCTGCTCACCGCCATCGTGGCGGTGGCGGTCCGATGGGGCCGGGGACCAGCCCTCGCCGCCGTGGTCGCGGCCTCGCTCGCCTACAACTTCTTCTTTCTGCCGCCGGTCTACACGCTCACGATCGCGGACCCGACGAACGTCGCCGCATTCCTCCTCTTCACCCTGGTGGCCGTTTTGGTCTCCAACCTGGCCTCGCGCGCCCGGGGGGTCGCCGTCATCAGCCAGGGACGCGCCCGGGCGACGGAGCGTCTGTTCGGCTTCTCACGGAAGCTCGCCGCCTGCGGCAGCCTCGACGACGTGCTCTGGGCCACCAGCGCCCAGGTCGCGGCGATGCTGAAGGTCCGCGTCGTCCTCCTCCTGCCCGATGGCGAGGCGGTCTCCGTGATGGCCGGCTACCCGCCGGAGGACCGGCTGGACGCCGCCGACGTGGCGGCCGCGCAGTGGGCCTTCGACAAAGACAGGCCGGCCGGGCGCGGCGCCGACACGTTGCCAGGCGCCAAGCGCCTGTTCCTGCCGATGCGGACCGGGCGTGGCACGATCGGCGTGATCGGCCTCGATGTGGACGGCTCTGGGCCGATCCTGACACCCGAGGGCCGGCGCCTGCTCGACGCCCTGGCCGACATGGGCGCCCTTGCGATCGAGCGGGTGCGGCTGGTGGAGGATCTCGACCGCGCCGAGCGCGCCGCGGAGACCGACCGCCTGCGTCAGGCGCTGCTCACCTCGATCAGTCACGACCTGCGCACGCCCCTCGCCTCGGTCCTGGGTGCGGCCAGCACGCTGCGCGACCTCGACGCGGCGCTGCCGCCCGAAGCCAAGGCGGAACTCCTGGCCACGATCATCGACGAATCGGAGCGACTCAACAGGTTCATCGCCAACCTCCTCGACATGACGCGCCTCGAGGCCGGTGCGGTGGCGCCGAACCTCTCCGCGCAGGACGTCGCCGAGACCGTCGACACCGCCCTGCGACGCACACAGAAGGTCATGTCTGAGCATCGGGTCGTCGTGGAGGTGGCCGCGGACCTGCCGCCGCTGGCCCTCGATCCGGTCCTGTTCGAGCAGGTTCTGGTCAACCTCCTCGACAACGCCGCCAAATACGCCCCCGAAGGCTCCACCGTGACCGTGCGGGCGCGCCGCCAAGGCGACCGGATCCTGATCGCGATCCTCGACGAGGGCGAGGGCCTGCCGGAGGCGGATGTCGAGCGGGTCTTCGACAAGTTCTACCGCGTGCGGAAGGGCGACCGCGTCCGGGCCGGCACCGGTCTGGGCCTCGCCATCTCGCGCGGTTTCGTCGAGGCGATGGGCGGCACCGTCACGGCCGGGAACCGCCCAGACCGGAGCGGGGCTTGTTTCACCGTCAGCCTGCCCGTTCCGGCCGGAGGCACGCTGGAGGTGACAGCCGCATGAGGCTCGCGATGCGAACCCCAGGGTCCTGAACGTCGGCGACGGGGCGTCGTGTCACGCGGGGCTGCGCGCGCCGCGGCCACCGGTCGTGAGCGGCCCTGCACGCCGTTCCGGCCGTCAATGCGCGCCGCCCGTCGCGACGAACCGGAACAGGAAGATCGCGGCGATCACCCAGACGATCGGCTTCACCTCCCGGGCGCGGCCCGCGAGCAGCTTTAGTGCCGCGTACGTGATGAACCCGCAGGAGACGCCGGTGGCGATCGAGTAGGTGAAGGGCATGAGCAGCGCCGTTACGCAGGCCGGAACGACTTCGGTGAGATCGTCCCAGTCGAGCGCCACCAGTTCGCGGAGCATTAGGCAGGCCACGTAGAACAGGGCCGGCGCCGTGGCGTAGGGCGGGACCGCGGCGGCCAAGGGTGCAAAGAACAAGCAGGCAAGGAACAGCACCGCCACGGTGGCGGCCGTGAGGCCGGTGCGGCCCCCCTCCTCCACGCCGGAGGCACTCTCGAGGTATGCGGTGGTGCTCGACGTGCCCAGGAGCGATCCCGCGAAGACCGAGACGGAATCGGCCATCAGCGCCCGGTCGAGGCGGCGCATCCGGCCGTCTGTCAGGAGGCCGGCACGGCTCGCCACCCCCATCAACGTGCCGGTGGCGTCGAACAGCTCGACCAGGAACAGCACGAGGATCACGTTGAGCAGGCCCGCCGAGAGGGCGCCCGGGAGGTCGAGGGCGAACAGTGTCGGGGCGATCGAGGGCGGCAGGGATACGATCCCCTGGAAGGTATTGTCCGCGCACACGAAGCTCAGTGCCGTGACGGTCAGGATGCTGGCGAGGAGCGCCGCCCGCACCTTCCGGGCTGAGAGGGCGGCGACCATCAGGAAGCCGATCACCGCCAGCACGGTTGCGGGCTTGTGCAGATCGCCGAGGGTCACGAAGGTTGCCGGGCTCGCCGCGACGAGGCCGGCGTTCTTGAGGGCGATGATCGCCAGGAACAGGCCGATTCCCACCGTGATGGCGATGCGCATCGAGTGCGGGATCCCGTCGACGATGAGCGCGCGCAGGCCGGTGAGGGTGACAACCAGGAAGCACAGGCCTGAGATGAACACCGCGCCGAGGGCGGCTTGCCATGTGAAGCCCAGTCCCTGGACGACCACGTAGGTGAAGTAGGCGTTGAGCCCCATCCCGGGCGCGAGGGCGATCGGGTAATTGGCGTAGAGCGCCATGATCAGCGAGCCCAGCGCCGCCACGAGGCAGGTCGCCACGAACACCGCGCCACGGGGCATGCCGGCGTCCGCCAGGATGCTCGGGTTGACGAAGACGATGTAGGCCATCGTCAGAAAGGTGGTCAGTCCCGCCAGGATTTCGGTGCGTACGGTGGTGCCGTGCTCGGCCAGGCGAAAGGTGCGCTCGAGGAAGCCGGACGGGCCTGGGCCGCGCAGAGCCGCAACCCGCTTCATGTCCATGACGGCGGCCCGCTGCGCTCAATGCCCACGGCCCGGTAGATCCTGTCCGCCGCGAAGGGCGTGGCCGTCAGGCGCGCGCCGGTCGCGTCGCGGATGGCGTTGCCGAGCGCCGCCGCGACCGGGTTGAAGGGCGATTCACTCATCGACTTGGCGCCGAGTGGGCCGACGCTGTCGTGGGTGTCGGCGAACAGAACCTCGGTGTCCGGCACGTCGGCGCAGGCGGGGATGTGGTAGTCGCGGAAGGTCTGCGTGCCGACGCTGCCGTTCGCGGCGATGCGGACGTCCTCGTAGAGCGCGGCCCCGATCGCCTGTGCGACGCCGCCCTCCACCTGGCCACGGCATTGCATCGGGTTGATCACCCGTCCGGCATCGGCGGCGTGGACGCTCCTCAGGATGCGCACAACCCCGCTCGTCGGGTCGACCGCCACCCGGAAGGCGTGAACGTTGAACGCCACCGAGCGCGGGCTGCCGTCGGCACGGCCGCGCGCCTCCAGCGGGCCGATCGCGGTCAGCGCCACAGAGCCGTCCGGCACGTCGACGGCGTCGGCGGCGAGGCGGCAGGGATCCGGGGCTGCGCCCGAGATCTCCGCCGCCCGCGCACGGATCCGGGCCGCGAGCGCCTCGGCCGCCCGGAGCGTCGCGAGACCCGCCACCACGGTGCCGGTGCTGCCGTAGGCGCCGGTATCGTGGCCGACCGCGTCGGTGTCCGCGTCTGCGATGCGAACCCGATCGGGCGTGGCACCGAGCGCCGAGGCCGCGATCTGCCGATGCACCGTGCTGGTGCCGTTGCCGAATTCCGCCGTGCCGACCCGAACGGTGTAGCGCCCGTCGACGTCCAGGCTCACCCGCGCCTCGGCGTGGTGGCCGCGGGGCGGGATCGTGTCGATCATCGCCATCGCCATGCCTGTCCCGACGCGCCAGCCCGGTTCCGGCTCGAGCCCCGGATCGGCCCGCAGCGCCGCCTCCACGAGGGTCAAGCACTGATCCAGACCGTAACTGCCGAAGACCACGTCGTGCGGCTCAAGACTGTTCGACACCATCGCGTCGCCGGGCTTGACGGCGTTGCGGCGGCGCAGGGCGAACGGGTCGAGCCCGAGCCCGCGGGCGACCTCGTCGAGGGCCGATTCGAGAGCGAAGATCGTCTGGCTCAGACCGTAGCCGCGGAAGGCGCCGGCCGGGACCGTGTGGGTGTAGACCGCGCGGCCGTCCACCCGCTTGTTCGGGCAGACATAGGCGGCCAGCACCTCGTTGCAGCCGTGATGGATCACGCCGCCCGCGTGGTTGCCGTAGGCGCCGGTATCCGAAAGGACGTCGAGGCTGATCGCCGTGAGCGTCCCGTCCCGTTTGGCACCGACCTTCACGGCCACCCGCATCGGGTGACGCGTGGTCGTTGCCGCGAACTGTTCCCGACGGGTCAGTTCCCAGCGCACCGGACGCCCGGTGCGCAGGACGGCCAGGGCGACGAGATCCTCGGTCAGCATCTCCTGCTTGCCTCCGAAGCCGCCGCCGACCCGGCCGCAGACCACGCGCACGGCGTCGCGCTCAAGGCCGAACAGGTCGCACAGGGCGTCGCGGGTGAGGAACGGGACTTGGCTGCTCGTCCGGATCGTCAGGCGCCCGTCATCGGCGCGCCAGCCGATGCTGGCATGGGTCTCCATGGCGGCGTGCTGGAGGCGCTGCGACTGGAACGTCTCGTCGTAGACGAAGTCCGCCGCTGCGAAGCCCGCCTCCACGTCGCCGACGGCTCCGTGCACCTCGGCGGCAAGGTTCGGGTGGCGGTCGCGGGGCGGCGCGCCCTCTCCGGGGCCATCGCGGGGATCGTGAACCCGGGGCGCTTCGGGCAACAGGGCCAGATCCGGATCGAGAAGCGCCGGGCGGACCTCATAGGTCACCGTCAAAGCCCGACAGCCGGCCTCCGCGGCCGCTTCGGTCTCGGCAACCACCGCGGCGACCCGCTGGCCGACGAAGCGGAGGATCGGGTCGAGCACGCGCGTATCGGCCGCGTCGTCCCGCGGATCCTCGTGACGGGCCGTGGAGAACCGGCGCGGCGGCGCGTCCGCGTGGGTCAGCACAGCCACGACGCCCGGCACGGCGCGGGCCGCCGCGGTGTCGATCGCCACGATGCGGGCATGGGCATGGGGCGAACGCAGGACCTTGAGATGGAGCGCGTCGGCGAACGGCCCGTCGAGGGTGTAGCGGGCGCGTCCCGAGACGACGGGCCCGGCGGCCGGCGCTGCGAGGTTGCGCCCCACCGGATCGCCCCCGGAGCTCTCGTCGACCGCATGCGTGCCGCCGATGGCATCCCGGACGGCGCGATAGCCGGTGCAGCGGCAGAGGTTGCCCTTGAGGGCCGTGCCGAGATCCTGCCGCTGTCCCTGGTCGAGGGCGGCGGCCGTCATGATCATGCCCGGCGTGCAGAAGCCGCACTGGAAGCCCTGCGCGGCCAGGAAGGCCGCCTGCACCGGATGAAACGCTGCGGGCTCGCCGTCGTGCTGCTGGCAGGGACCCGCGAGGCCTTCGATCGTGGTCACGCTGCGTCCCTCGGCGCGGAACGCCGGGATCAGGCAGCTGTGTACCGGCTCGCCGTCGAGATGCACCGTGCAGGCTCCGCAATCGCCGGCATCGCAACCCTTCTTGACGCCGAACCAGCCGGCCTCGCGCAGATAGGTCCGCAGGCACTGACCGGCCCTGGCCGCAGCCTCGTGCGCGCTGCCGTTGACGGTGAGTCTCATGACGCGGCTCCCGGCTCCGCGTCGAGCGTCCCGCGGATCTCCTCGGCGAACTGCCGGGTCACGTGGCGCCGCCAGTCGGGGCGGCCGTGGACGTCGTCGTGGTAGAGCGCCTCCGGGATCGCATCGTCGATCGCCTGCACCAGCGCTCGTCCGGTGGGCAGCGCGTCGAAGGCGAGGCGGACCGGGCGCCGGACGGAGGCGGTGACGGTCAGCGCGAAGGCGCCGTCGGAGGCCCGCGTCCCGATCAGGAGCGCACCGGAGCGGCCGTTCGGGCTGAGGCTGATGCGGCGGAAGGCCGTGCGGCGCACCAAGGCCGCAACCGGTATCGACAGGCTCCGCAGGATGTCGCCCGGTCCCAGGGCGGTTTGCTGCGGACCCACCACGAAGTCGGGGACGGATATGGCCCGCTCGGCCCCGTGGGGCGACCAGATCGTAAGGGTGGCTTCGAGGGCGGTCGCGAGGGCGATCATCGGACCGGCCGGCAGGGCAAGGCAGAGGTTGCCGCCGACCGTGGCCACGTTCCAGATCTTGAACGAGCCGAGCAGGGCGCGGCAGCATTGCCCGACCAGCGGCGCGGCGCTCCAGTCGGACGGCAGTTCCAACCGGTCGAGCTGCGCAATGGTGCACGTTGCCGCGAGTGTCAGGCCGCCCGCGTCAATCGCGTGCGGCGGCCAGTTCAGCGTCCCGAGATCCACGAGGCGCCGTAGGCCGACCTGCGGCTCGGAGAACAGCCACGTGCCGCCTGCCAGGCAGGCATCGCCATCCCTCCAGGCGGGGAGTTCGATCCGACTGCGGGGTCTGAGAACGGTCTCGATGGTGTTGAGGTCCATGCCCGCTCGTCAGCCCGAAGCCGGTTCGGTCCGGCGACGCACTATGCCTGCCGATGAGAGGTCCCGGTCAAGCCGCTGCGATGCGGCCGCGGTTGGAGCCTCGAACCGCGTGGCCCTAGGATCGGTCAGGCGCGTCGAGACGTGCCGGCTTTGACCAGCTGGAGACCCTCATGACCCTGACGGCATCGCGTTACGGCAAGGAACGGGTCCGGGTGATGCGCCTCGCCCGCGACGGCGATCACCACACGCCGCGCGAAATGACCCTGTCGGTCATGTTGACCGGGCGCTTCGACGCGGCCTGGACGGACGGCGACAACCGGACCTGCATCGCCACGGACAGCATCAGGAACATCGTCAACGTGACGGCCGCCGGGAGCCTTGCCCTCGATGCGGAGGGTTTCGTCGCGGCGATCGCCCGGGTGCTTCTCGATACCTACCCGCAGGTCGAGTCGGTCGCGATCGAGGGCGACGAGATCCGCTGGTTGCGCCACGGCCTCATCGGTGCGCCGCACGGGCATACCTTCACCCGGGATGGAAACGGCTCCGGCTTCGTGGCGCTGGCCGCCGATCGCACCGGGTCCACGCTGCGCTCCGGCCTGCGCGGCTACACCTTCATGAAGACCACGCAGTCGGGCTGGTCTGGCTTCGTGGCCGACCGATACCGGACACTGCCGGACACGACCGATCGCATCGCGGCGACGAGCATGGATGCGACCTGGACGTGGTCGACGGCGCCCGCCGATTACAGCGACGCCAATGCCCGCATCCTCGCGACGCTGCTGACGGTGTTCGGCACGACCTACAGTCGCGGGGTGCAGGACAGCATGTACCGAATGGGCGAGGCCGCCCTCGCTGCCGTTCCTGAACTCGCCCAGATCAGCTTCGTCATGCCCAACAAGCATTACCTGCCGATCGACCTCTCGCCGTTCGGCATCGATAATCCCGGCACCGTTTTCCTGCCGACGGACGAGCCCTCCGGCCGCATCGAGGCGACGATCGGCCGGATCGGGTGACGCGCGGTCTCGATCGAACCGTCGATGCGGGTGGGTTCTGCGATCGCGGCGGCGGACAGGGCTCGGGCCGAAACCGAAGGCCCATCGGCGGTTACCGAATGGTTTATGCAACTCCAGGATCGTGCCCGACGGTCGTGTCTCCGCTGAACGCAACCTGCCGCTGAAGCCGACGGCGAGAAATATTGAACCCGATACGCCGCGATGCAATCTCTGCGCGAGCCGTTGCGTTGTCGGAAAAATTCCCCGGACAACCGTAAGTATCTGACCGCATCATAATAGCCACTCTTAACTTCGGTGAAACTTCGGCTGTCTACGAAACACGTCAATCATCATGGGTGTCGACAGATGCCTGACGAAGTCCTTGTCGCTGTGAAGCGCGGAACTTCGGAAAAAACCTGATCCGGCCGTGAAAGTGTGCGCTTCTGTCGCGCCGCGGTGCAGATCTGCGGAGGGACCGATGTTCGAGAGGCGCCTGCGTCGAAGGGATGAGACAGCCAAGCTCGCTGCATTGAGCCGGTCCCTCGCCACGATCGAATTTGCCCTCGACGGTACGATCCTTGACGCCAACGAGAATTTTCTCGTGACCATGGGTTACGCGCGGGACGAGATCCTGGGCCGTCACCACAGCCTGTTCGTGGAGCCGGCCACGCGAGAGACCGAGGCTTATCGCCAGTTCTGGGAGAGTCTTCGCCGCGGCACCTTCCAGTCCGCCGAATACAAGCGCCTCGCCAAGGACGGACGCGAGATCTGGATTCAGGCCTCMTACAATCCGGTGCTCGATGCGGCGGGTCAGCCGGTCAAGATCGTCAAGTTCGCCACCGACGTGACGGCGCAGAAGCTGCGCACCCTCGATCTCGAAGGACAGATCGGCGCCCTGCACCGCTCGCAGGCGGTGATCGCCTTCTCGCTCGACGGCACCATCGTGAACGCCAATCCCAATTTCCTGGCGGCCGTGGGCTATCGGCTGGAGGAGATCGTCGGGCGCCACCACGGCCTGTTCGTCAGCGAGGCCGAGCGCGCCAGCGAAGCCTACCGGCAATTCTGGGCTGCGCTCGCCCGCGGCGAGTTTCAATCCGGAGAGTTCGAGCGGACCGGCAAGGACGGCCGTCAAGTCTGGATCCAGGCGACCTACAATCCGATCACCGACGCGGACGGGAAGCCGGTCCGGGTCGTCAAGTTCGCCACCGACATCACCGCTCAGTTCCATGAGCGGCAGCGCCGGGCCGCGGCGCAACGCGCCATCGGCGATGATCTGGATGCCATCGGCGACGCCGTGGCGGATGTCACGCGGCAGACCAACGAAGCGGCCCAGCGCGTGGTCCGCGTGTCGGACGAGATCCGGTCCGTCGCCACCGGCGCGGAGCAGCTCTCCGTCTCGGTGGACGAGATCAGTCAGCAGGTGAGTCACGCGGCCGGGATTGCCGGCCGGGCGGTGGAGCAGGCGCAGCGCACAGGTGAGATCGTGACCGGCCTCAGCGCGCAGGCCACGCAGATCGGAGACGTTCTCGGCCTCATCGCGGGCATCGCCGCCCAGACGAACCTGCTGGCCCTCAACGCCACCATCGAGGCCGCCCGCGCCGGAGAGGCCGGCCGCGGCTTCGCGGTGGTGGCCACCGAGGTGAAGACCTTGGCGGCGCAGACCGGCCGGGCGACGGACCAGATCCGCAGCCAGATCGCGTCGACCCAGTCGGCGACCCGCGAGGCCGTGGACGCCATCGACGTTATCCACGGCACGATCCGGACCCTCAGCGCCGTATCCTCCACCATCGCGGCGGCGGTGGAAGAGCAATCCGCGGTGACCCGGGAGATGTCGGGGAGCATGCAGACCGCGGCGCACGGCATCTCCGCGATCTCGGCCGGTATGGACACGATCGCGCAGGCGAGCGTCCGCGCGGACCGGGCGACCTGTCAGGTCCGCGAACTCTCGCGGGCCTTCGGGTGAGGCGATCGGGGCGGCGCCCGGTACCAGTTCAATCCGGGTCGACGGTTCCGTCGCCGGACAGCGCTTCGAACAGTCGCCCGATCCGCGGAACAAGGGGGCAGCGGAGGGTGCAGCGCAGGCCGTCAGCCTCGAAAGCGAGGGCGACGGCGCCGCCGAGTTCGTAGCTCAGCATCTCCGTGAGGACCTGCATGCCGAACCCGCGGCGCGTCGGTGGGGTGACGAGCGAGCCTCCCCGCTCCTTCCAGACCAGCATCAGGGCATCGGCGGCGTCGGCGCTCTCCCTGGTGACGCCCCAGGCGACGTCGACAGCGCCTTCCGACAGACCGAAGGCGCCGTGCTCCACCGCGTTGCTGCAGAGTTCATGCACCGCGAGCGCGATCAACTGCGCGGGCTTCGGCCTGAGGCGAACCGTCGGGCCATCGATCGCGGCCTGCTCGCCTTCGCGGATGAGATGTACCATCAGCTCGTCGGAGATCAGCGTGTGCAGGCTGACCTCGCCGAAGCGATCCGCTGAGACCCGAGCCCGTGCGATGGCGTCGAGCCGGCCTTCGAGATGGGTCGCGTAGCCCTCGACGCTCTCGGCCGTCTCGGCCGACAGGCGCAGGACCGCGCGCAGCATGGCCAAGGTGTCGCGCAGACCGTGGCGCAGGCCATCCGGCGTCCCGGCCTCGTCCAAGAGGCGGCGCAGACGCGCATTGTCCGCTTCAAGCTGCGCGAAGCGCGCCGCGGTTGCTCCAGCCTCTTCCATTCTTGCTCTCTCCGCGCCGAACGCCGGGAGGGTCCGTTCAGATCAGATAACGTGCGGTGGCCCGGGCCAGCATCACAAGCTGGAGAAAATCGCCTCTTCGAATCGATCAAGCTCATCCTTCGCATTCGGCGGACACCACAGGCCCGAGGCGGTTCGATTCCGCAGCCGGCAACATTTGGAATCGCGCACAGGACGACGCTAGAGTGCGAGCATTCCGACCAGCAAAATCGGATTTAATTTTCTTTGACCCCATCTTTGAATGAAAAAATCTGTTATTGGCCGTGAACTTGAATTATTCATGGCACGAATTTGACGAATTAATCAACAATAATGCAAATCAAAGTTCGACATCGGACCAGGCATGACTTTGAAATCGTGATTTCCCTGCGCTAAGGACGGAGCAGCAACAAAAATCGCGTCTGATGTGCGCATCGCGAAGGCTTTGCGGTATGAACAAATTCGGCCAGACCATCTGCCTATCGATGATCGTCAAGAATGAGGCGCCGGTCGTTCGCCGTTGCCTCGATTCTGTTCGTCCCATAATCGACCATTGGGTTGTCGTCGATACGGGATCAACCGACGGCACGCAGGATATCATTCGAACCGCCTTGGCCGGCATCCCCGGGACGCTCCTGGAGAGGCCGTGGGTCGATTTTGCCCATAATCGCAACGAGGCGCTGAGGCTGGCGCGCGCCCATGGAAGCTACGCGCTGATCATCGACGCCGACGATGAGTTGCTGATCCCGGCCGGTTTCATGTTGCCGAAGCTGAATGCGCCTGGATACGAATTCACGATTGTGGATGAATGCATGCGTTATAGTCGCGTGCAACTGATCCGCAGCACTTTCAATTGGTATTACCGGGGTGTAGTTCACGAGTATCTCGAGTGCGAACAGCCGTCTTGGAGAGCGCCGCTACCCTTGGCGATGCGTCGTGGCATTGATGGAGCGCGTCATCGCGACGCAACGACCTATCGGCGTGACGCGGAAGCCCTCGAGAGGGCTTTGGCCGAGGAAAAAGATCCGTTCCTGATCGCACGATACACTTACTATCTGGCGCAGAGTTACCGCGACTGCGGCGAAGCGCGTAAGGCCTGCGATCTATACCTCCGGCGCGCCGATCTCGGGTACTGGGAAGAAGAGATTTATATCAGTCTCTTTGGAGCAGGCCTTCAGATGGAGGCGCTGGGCGATGCGGTCGAGCGGGTGCTAGCCGTCTATGACCGGGCCATTTCGACTCGCCCGGAGCGGGTGGAGGTTCGCTACGCCGCGAGTCGATACTGTCGACAAAAGGGTCGGCACGTGGACGCCCTGCGCTACGCCGAGGCCGGCCTCAACCTCCGTATGCCGAGCGAGGCGCTGTTCCTGCAATCCTGGATGTACAGTTACGGCATTCGAGACGAGTATGTGATCGCGGCCTACAACACGGGCCAATACCGCGCGTGCCTCTACACTTGCTTGACCACCCTCGATCAAAGCGATCTGCCGGCCGATGTCCGCACACGAATCATCATGCTGGCCCGTGAGGCGCTTGGTAAGATGCTGGATCCGGTCTGGGGGTTCGATCGCTCATCCTATCGATCGGAATTCGTGCCGCTCTGGCGGCTTTGACGGCGCTGCATCAACGGATGGCACCGCACGCCGCTCGCATGAGTGGCTGGCGCCAGCGGTGCATTCATGCGAGCCGTTCCGAAAAAGCTGGAGCGGCCGATCGCTGGAGCGAATACCGGGGTGGCGTTCGGTGGGGTGCTGCCCGCCCATGCCTAGGGGAAGGTTCATACGCCAAGCGCCGAGTCCCGGCTCGACCCTTGTCTCGATCCGTTTAACCCCTCGTCGATCCGTCCCTGTAGCGGACGCGGATGCGGCAAGTAGGGACGTCCGTCGAGCCTTGGGTCGTTCGACGACCCCGTCCGTCGTCGGAGCCATCTCCTTGAGAGTTCGGTCGGCGGCGCGGCACCACTGTTGACCGCATCCGCCTCAAACGCGGCCTGACTCCGTTCGCCGGTGAAAAGCCCGAACCGTCGCCGTCGGGACCGGGGTCCCCGCGCGCCGCATCGAGACCGAACCGTACCGCCTTGAACGTCCGCGCGGCCTCCCTCAGCCGGGTGTCTGCCAATGGGGGTAGCGTGCGCGTGCTTAGGCCGCGACATTCGATGGGTTACCCCTGCACGAGCGGGATGGCGGTCGATTCAGGGCTTGACTAATTCCCGATCCGAGACGCGATGTTTTCCGTTTAAGTTCTCAATTCGGCGCGAAAACGTGAAATAAGCGATCCGATCCAGTTTTCGCAGCGAGCTCAGAAGTCAATCTAATCTAGTTCGATGTTGATTTTGCACGCATTGATATTTTATG